>CANHKE010000001.1 GCA_947461155.1 Cytophagaceae bacterium
CGATGGTACAGAAAATGAAGTCGGTGCTCTGCTCAGGCACAAAATCAAACTTCGTTTGCGTACCACCTAGATACCCTTTCCCCCAAAAACCTCCCGATCCGATAGCGATTTTGGATTGCGTTACTTGATACCCTAATCCACGAGGGTCAAAACCGGGATCTAATAAGACTTTAATGCGATTTCGCTGGTGCTCTTTTAACACATGATTCACGACCCATTCCACCAGCATCGCTAATGTCATAATCACCGAAATGCCCAGAGCTAATTTCACATAGGTTTGCCACATCCGTTGGAGATAAATAGGCATCAATAAAACCAAAATAGCCGCGATGATGAGCAGGACTAAAAAGATGGTTAACGGGCTTAACATCAATGCGCTGACAAATAAAAATATGCCCCCTAATAATAAGCCTGGATATTCACTCGGCAAGCCTTCGCGGTAAAGTAGAATGATAAAGGATACAAAAACCAACGCTGAGCCGGTCTCATTTGACCCAATGATAAGTAAAATGGGTAGGCCCATAATCAGCGCTGCACGCCATTGATCCTTGAATCTACTTAAATTCACTTGTGGATCATTTAGATATTTAGCTAATAATAAGGCAGTAGCTGTTTTGGCAAATTCGGCCGGCTGTATCGTCACGCTACCAAACTTAAACCAAGAATGAGAGCCATTAATCGTGACGCCCAAAAAGGGTACGGCAACCAGCAAAAGAATGAACATGCCATAAATAAATATAGCGAAGGACTCAAAAAACCGAAAATCCAAGGCGAAAATAAACATGATCAAAACGAAGCTTGTGCCTATCCAGATCAATTGCTTTCCAGCATTGGATGTATAAAACGCAGTATCCGTCAGTCCTAATGGGGATTCTGGATTGTATATGGCGGAATAAATACTCATCCAGCCTAGCAATACAAAGAGTGCATAAAGCCCCACGCTTATCCAATCAATCCGACTTGTTAATTGTCCTGACGATCCACTCATTTCTTTAATGTATCCGTTTTAATGCGATTGGCTGGCCGATTATACACCACATTTGCCAAATAACTCATATTCATAAACTTCGTCTCCACCGCTTTGCGATCGACGCGCCCCTTCAAGTATTTCTCAATAATCAATGAGGCAATAGGCGCAGCAGCAAAACCCCCAAAACCTGCATTTTCCACAAATACCGCTATCGCAATCTTCGGATTATCCTTCGGAGCAAAGGCAATAAATACCGAGTGATCTTTCCCCTTTTGATTCTGCGATGTACCTGTTTTCCCACACATCGTAATGTCTGGAATTCGGCCATCCGCCCCTACGGTTCCATGTAAAACCGCATCCTGCATGCCTTGCACGACTACTGGGAAATATTTGGCGTCTACACCAACTGACACCGGGTTTTTGTAAAATGGATCTAAGGTACGGCGAGGCCCTACTCCCTTCACCAAATGTGGCGGAATGTACCAACCGCGGTTCGCAATGATCGCCGCAAAATTGGCCATCTTCAATGGACTTACCACCAGCTCGCCCTCCCCAATACTCAACGAATAAATATTCGAAAACTTCCAGGTATTCTCCCCCTTATACACTTTGTTATAATACTCGACCGAAGGCAAATTACCCCGTTTCTCATTACTCACATCCACCCCAAGCTTACGCCCAAAACCAAAATTGGCCACTAATTCAGTCCAACGCTTCAAGCCTTGCGCCGAACGTTCATAGGTATCACCCGTCGTTCCATCATACAAAATCTTCCGAAATGCATGGTAAAAATACGGATTGCAGGACCACTGAATCGCATTGTGCAAATCATTATGCGAAGTATTGTGCGCGTGACATTTGACAGGAGCCCCCGCATGACCAAATACCGATCCCGCCGTTATAATACCAAGTTGCTGGCCCACTAAGGCCTGCACCAACTTAAACGTAGAACCTGGTCGGTAATACGCCGAAGGTGGCCGATTAATCAACGGCTTCAATGGATCTAAAGCTAGTTTTTGATAGTACTTTGAAAAATTTCTACCTGCTAATAAACTTGGATCATACGAAGGCGCAGAAACCATCGTCAAAATTTCACCCGTGGCCGGCTCGATTGCTACCACACTTCCAACCTTATGCATCATCAAACTATCCGCATATTCCTGCAATCGGATATCAATACTGGAATATAAATTTTGACCGGCGACCGGATAAACATCAAGTTTACCGTTTTTATAATCCCCCTTTTCTACCCCATTGCTATTCACCATGCGGTATTTAACCCCACGCTGCCCGCGCAAAACATCCTCATAATACGACTCAATCCCAGAAACACCTACATAATCGCCTTGTCGGTAATAATCATCCGGCTGCTCCTTCAAAGAGTTTGGATTTATCTCCGCCACATAACCTAAGGCGTTAGAAAAAGCAATGGACTGATACGTTCGAAAAGCGGTAGTCGTAATCGAAAAACCTGGATAATCGACCATCGCATCCTGGATTCGCGCAAAATCTTCTTTGGATAAATGCTTCAGAAAAATGGAAGGCTTCACACGCGAATAGGTTCTAGCCTGACGCGTTACCGTATCAAAGTAGCCTTTGGTAATACCAAATAAAGCACAAAAACGATTCGTGTCCGCTACGTAGGCTTTTCGAGGCGTTATGTACACATCGTACACCGGCGTATTATACACGATCAATTTCCCGTGACGGTCATACACCTCCCCACGAAACGGCACCTGAATGATCTTGCGTATCGCATTATTATCCGCCGCCTTTTCATAGGTGTCATCGATCAATTGCAAATAAAACAACTTGCCCACAAAGACTGCCGCCACCGTCAAGAAAACAAGAAATAAGATTAGTCGGCGACCTTCAAACACAAGAAACTATTTTTAATGATAACACAGCAATTTACGCATAATTCCGAATTATTTGGGTAGACTTTTGATCAAAGCAACCATCGAAATCGCAATAGACCCCAAGGAAAATCCCAACGTAAACCAAGGGGTCGTCGTATGAAAATATTCATCCAAATAGCGCCCAAGATAGACTCCCCCTAAAATAGTCACCAACATTTGAAATGCTGCCCCGACAAATCGCTGATATCCGTTCATAAAAAAATTAAAATATTCGCCTCACCACACACTAAAATTATCCCTTTTTCATTTATATATATTGTAAATTTGAAAATTATACGCATCCCATCACCTATGAATAAATTAGTGGCAGCTTTACTACTCGCGATGCTCAGCTGGGCCTGTTCCCAGCAAAGCACCCGGCCAGCTGCCGTCGCATTTCATAATGTGAATGCCAAATACAACGCTATTTTTCAAGCGGACCGGCTCTTAGTTTCGCTGAACAATAAAGCGCAAGAGGAAAAAAAGGAAAATTTTGCGAACCAACTACCGATTCTGTCGCCCATAGATTCCAGCTTTTCACAAAGTAATGCCAAAGAAATTGCCAATCTAGTCCGCAAAGCGACCCTAGTCATCGACCGCCATCAAAATTCCCATTTCGTTGACGATGCCTATCTGATTATCGGCCGTGGCAGATTACTACAACACGACGCAACGAACGCACTTGAGACCTTCAAATACATCAATTCGATTGCGCATGACCCAAAAACACAGCAATCGGCACTGATCGAATTAGCCACCCTTTACCTACATCAATCCGATTTCGAATCGGCCCAAAAAGTATTCAATTACATGGCCGAAAATCCCGTGAGTGCCAACCTCGAACAAGAACTATTGCTCGTTCAAGCGTATGCCTTTCAGAAACAAAACGCCCTTTCAAAAGCTATTCCGCTCGTAGAAAAAGCGGCACCCCGGATGAAATCTCGCGCAGCGCGCGGCCGATTATTCTACATACTCGGGCAAATGCACCAAGAACTTGGCCAAACGGCAGCCGCTCAAAAAGCATTCGAACAATGCCTAAAACAAAAATCGCGCTATGATCTTACGCTACATGCTCAAATAGCCATTTTAGCCTTAAGCAGCAATATTCCCGCCCTAGAAAAATTATTAAAAGATCCCAAAAACCAAGACCTTCAATCCGACATCTACCTGGCCATCGGTCAGATCCATTTTCAAAATAAAGATTACGATCTCGCACGGAAGAATTGGGAAAATGGCGGAACCAATAACCCCAATAAAGGCGAATTATACTTCCAATTAGGGCAATTATTTTCAAATCAGTTGAAGGATTACCGACGAGCGGCCAACTACTATGACTCGTCAGCAACCTTTTTACCTGCCCAACATAGCCAATTTCAGGTAGCTCAAAAATTAAGTAAACAATGGAGTGAATTTGCCCGATTGGATGGCACGATCACGCTGCAAGACTCGCTATTAAAATTAGGCAAATTGCCGGAAAGCGCGCTGAAGGCGCTGTATGAAAAGGCGCAAAAAACGAAACAAGCAAAAAAGGATTCAATCCAGCTAAATAAAGCGGCTACGCCCTCCACCAACCTGGTGACTTATACGCGTAGACCTCCTACCCCCGAACAACAAAGCTTTTATTTTTACAATGATCAGGTACGGGTTTTAGGCCAACAAGAATTTGGGGCCAAATGGGGCATGCGAACTTTAGAAGATTTCTGGAATCGTAAAAATAAGCAAGCGGCAGTGCAAACAGATATAATCGCCCAGAACACGGTTGTACAAACGAATCAGGCTGCACAGCCAATTGATACCAAAGACTCTTTGCAGATTTGGTTAAACAGCATCCCGCGAACTGAAAATCAACAAGCCGAAATTCACAAAAAAAGAGAAAAAGCTTTATTTGACTTAGGAAAGTTTGCGAAAATTGAATTAGCAAAAAACGATCTGGCATCGAAATCCTTAAAGCAGTTATTGGCCGACTACCCCATGACAACCTTTGAAGCCGAGTCCTTATACCTGCTGTATTTAATCGGAGATGCTCCTAAAAACTTCCGGCAATTACTGTTTGACAAGTACCCGAATTCGTATTTCAAGCAGGCGATTTTAACTTTAGAATTTGGTGGATTGACTGAAGGAAAAGAACTGGAAGCTCAAAAAAATTACGAGCTAGCCTATACGCTATTTAAGTCGGGGGATTTTGCCACATGCATTGCTCAGGCAGATCGCTTATTGCAAACCTTCCCAGGTAGTAAATGGGAAGATAAAATCGTATTTTTAAAAGCGCAAAGTTATGGCGGCTTAAAAGATTTTGACCGATACAAAAAAGAAATGAAACAGTTTGAACAGGCATATCCGAAAAGTCCGCTTATTCCGGAAGTGAAAGCCTTGTTGGAGAAATTTACCCAAAACAACCGTTAACATGTTTGCATTAGAAACAGGAAAATATGCCTCATTTATTCGATTCTTGTACCGATTTTTTCTCGGGACAACCGCTGCATCTATCTTGTTTATTGTCGCCGTCAATTACAATTTTCTGTGGCTTTTTGGGGGTATGCCTAGCCTATATGAATTAGAGAACCCGAAAAGTCAAATGGCCTCGCTCATCATTTCAGAGGACGGACAAGAAATCGGGAAATATTTTCGTGAAAATCGTAATCCGCTCGAATTTGAACAATTGCCTGAAAACATTGTCAATACGCTGGTTTCGACCGAAGATGCCCGTTTCACTTCCCATTCGGGCATCGACATTCGCTCCATGTTTCGCGTGGTATTTTCATTAGGTACAGCGGGTGGAGGAAGCACGATTTCGCAACAACTTGCTAAGAATTTATTTCATACCCGATCGATGGAATTTGGGGAAGACGACCCCGTGTACTTGGGTTTACTGATGAAAATTGATGGTCTGCGCACCGTGATCGCGAAAGTCAAAGAATGGATTCTCGCCATTCGACTCGAACGCCGCTACACCAAACAAGAAATCATGGCCATGTATTTGAATGAAGTCAGCTTTGGAAACAATGCTTATGGAATTCAAGTCGCATGTAAAACCTATTTTCAAAAAGATCTCCAAGAAGTAACACTACCCGAAGCGGCGACGTTGATCGGCCTTCTTCAAAATCCATCTTTGTATGATCCACGCGTTCGTCCAGAAAGAACGTTAGAACGACGTAATGTCGTGCTTGGCCAATTAGCGAAGTACGAATTCATAACTGAAGAGGATCTTCCCAAACTTCAAGACGAGCCACTCAACTTGCATTACCGCGTAGAAAATCAAAATACGGGAGCAGCACCTTATTTTCGGGAGGCGATACGCCAACAAGTCTTGACGGCAATTAAGGAATTGAATCAAGAACGTCCGGAAGACCAACAATTAAACTTGTATACCAGTGGATTGCGTATTTACACCAGTATTGATTCGCGCATGCAGAAATATGCCGAAGAATCTGTGAAGGAGCACATGCGGGCGGAACAGAAACTATTTTATGATCATTGGCGCGGGCGAAATCCATGGGTCAATGAAGAAATGAAAGAGATCAAAGGTTTCTTGCGTGATGCGATGAAGCGTACGCAACGCTACCGCGATTTAATGAGCGCGTATAATAATGACGAATTTAAGGTTTGGGAGGAATTACGCCGACCGATCAAAATGACGGTATTTACGTACGATGGGGACAAAGACACCACGTTGAGCCCGATGGATTCCTTGAACTACTACAAACGGATTCTAAATTGCGGCATGATGGCGATGGATCCCATGAATGGTCACGTAAAAGCGTGGATCGGTGGAATCAATTACAAATTTTTCAAATTCGACCACATCTCCCAAAGCAAACGCCAGCCAGGATCTACGTTTAAACCATTCGTATATGGGGCTGCCATTGAAAATGAAATTGTCACTCCGTGCGACGAGTTGGTCGATGAACCTGTGACTTTTGGAGAAGAAGATGGACTCAGCGGAGGTACATGGACGCCACAAAACTCAGATGGAAAATACAGCTATCAAAACATGAAAATGCGACGTGCGATGGGATTGTCCATTAACTCCATCTCGGCCAAACTGATGAAGCAACTAGGGCCAGACAAGATTGCTGAATTTGCCCATAAATGCGGGATCAATAGTCCGTTAAACGAAGTGCCTTCCTTATGTTTAGGTGCATCCGAAGTTTCCCTTTTTGAACAAGTTTCGGGATATGCAACCCTTGCGAATGGCGGCGAAAAGATCGAACCCATCTTGGTTTTAAAAATCACAGATAAAGTGGGCAATGTTTTACGCGAATATTCCCCACCCGTAAAAGCGGTCATCAAACCCGAAACAGCCTATTTAATGACATACATGTTACAAGGCGCCGTGCAAGAACCCGGTGGAACAGCGGAAGGCCTAAAGCGCACTTCACTCGTAACAGGTAATGAAATTGGCGCCAAAACAGGTACCACGTCTAACTATTCAGATGGCTGGTTTATGGGCGTCACGCAAAAATTAGTTGCCGGCGTGTGGGTCGGCGGAGATGACCGAAGCATCCACTTCCGAAATCTAGCATTAGGACAAGGAGCCAAAATGGCGATGCCTGCCTATGCCAAATTTATGGAGAAAGTGTATGCCGATCAAACCCTTGCCATCGAAGGGTACCGAAAAATGCCTTTCATCAAACCTGAAAATTTTGTTTTTGATTTTAGTTGCAATGGTCGCGTGGCCGTAGATTCAACGGCTAGCCAAGCGCCTGTCACCCAATAAATATGCGTTATTTAGCCATTTTAGTTGCCCTATTCTGTTTTTCCTGCACGCAAACACCTGAAGAAAAAGGGGAAGCGCTCGCACAAAAAAACTGCGCTTCGTGTCATAAATTTCCAGACCCCAGTCTCTTGGATAAGAAAACGTGGAAAGAAGGCGTTTTGCCTGAAATGGCCTATAGACTCGGTATTGGTAATCGATTTGAATTGCTGACCAAAATTCCAGATGAGCAATACCAAAGTGCCATGCAATTGGATATTTATCCAGAAACGCCCAAAATCAGCCAAGAGGATTGGGATTTAATCGTTGCTTATTACACGGCCAAAGCGCCTGAAAAACCAATCGCCCAAGCCAAACGCAGTCCGATTAGTTCGGAACCCTTGCATTTCAAGCGCGAATCCTTTATTTCGCCGGCGAATCCATTAGGTAGCGTTACTTCGATTCGCATTCACCCACAAAAAGCTGAAGTATGGGTCGGTACGCGCAATCGGAATTTATGGGTGATGGATGGCCAACTAAAAATCAAGCAAACGCTGGAAACAAATAGCCCCGTTGCCTTAACCCAATTCGTGGGCGACAAAACCTATTTACTTGGGATTGGGAAAATGTATCCCAATGACCAGAAATTAGGCCATATGTATTCCGTAACCAAACAAGGAAAACTAGAAGCCATTGTGGATTCACTCAAACGACCTGTAGACATCCAAATCAACGATTTTAATGGGGATGGCGTGTCTGACTACGTCATTTGCGAATATGGATTTGAGGCAGGTGAATTGATTTGGGTTGACGGAAAAACGGGTAAGAAAAATGTATTGAAGTTGCAGGCTGGCTCGCGAAACGTAGTTATAAAAGACTACACGGGGGATGGGAAGGCCGACTTATTAGTCTTGATGGCCCAGGCACGAGAAGGTGTTTCGTTATTCATCAATAAAGGCATGGGAACATTTGTGGAAAAACCGCTTCTCCAATTTGATGCGGTTTTTGGCAGTAGTTACATGGAAGTAGCCGATTTAAATAAAGATGGCTATGATGACATCATCATTTCAAACGGCGACAATGCAGATTATTCGCATTCTAAAAAAGCCTATCACGGCGTTCACATCTTCCTCAATGATCACCGGAACAACTTCAAAGAATCGTATTTCTACCCAGCATATGGGGCTTCGAAAACCGTTGCACGCGATTTCGATCAAGATGGCGACTTGGATTTAGCGATGATTGCGTTCTTTGCTGAGAATGACAAAGGAAAGATTGAGTCCTTTTTGTATTTCCAAAACCAAGGAAACTTAAAATTCAAGGTAAGTAACTTACAAATTCCAGATGGCGGTCATTACATCGCCATGGATGCAGGTGATGTAGATCGCGATGGCGATATTGATATTCTATTAGGAAATTATCAGTTTGGCGCTGTAAAACCAGGCGCAAATGTAACGCCTGGTCTTCAGCTAACCTATTATAAAAATCTACTTCGTTAATTTCGCACCATGCGGTACAAATCCTTGGGCTAATTGACTTTGGCTCAAGTAAGATGAACCGTAGGTCCAGGCCACTTTTTGCGTTTTGCCTTTAAATGTATAGCTATAATCTTGGTTGACTGGGAAGAAATCAAATGCCATCTTTGGTTTAAAAGCATACATTTGACCACGGTTCTGTAAGGCCACAAATGCTAATTGGTCTTTACCCAAGCGGATACTGACCAATGATTTCGCATCACCTGGAACAAATAATCCAGAACCTGTTTGAGATTTGAATCCACCACGACCATCTCCTAACAAGACTCCGCCATTGGAGGCATCATATCGTCCCATGGCAACTTCATTACCAAAATTATTGCCAATGTAGAGTACGTCAAGATTTCCATCTTGATTAATATCTAAAATTTGCATGCCATTCATCGCGGAAACTTGAGCCAAGCGTGGTAATTCATGCGATTTAAACTTGCCATCTCCCAAATTTTCAATGTACACAGAAGCATTCTCAGTCATAGAAATCTGCTTCGCTTTGGCTTTTTCAGTATCTAGGAAAAATTTATCCTGCGAAACCACGCCAAATTCCTTATAATAAACAAAGCGCTGACGCGTGGCATTCAGTTGTTTGTGCGTATCATCTTTACCAAATAAAGGGACCGACATCGCCGTTCCCGCTTGTGTTTGGAAATATACGAACGGAAAAATATCATATACTCCGTTTGCATCTACATCACCATGCCAGACATCTACGGGTTGCTTCGCCGTTGCACGTAGTAATGTATTTTTACCCATGTTTCCAGCGATAAAATCCATGTCGCCATCCTGGTCAAAATCGGCCGTTGTAATCGAGCCCCATAATCCTGTTTGTCCTTCAAGTCCAGTTTCTGTTAATTTCTTCAATTGCCCTTTTTGATTCGCAAAGAATTGAATCGGCGCGAACTCACCGGCAACCACGATATCAACCCAGCCGTCTTGATTGAAATCCGTACAAACTGCATCACAAGCAAGACTTTCCTGCAATAATTCAGGGGCCCACGACTTGGTCATATCTGTGTATTTAATCAAACCTGGCTTAGAATCATTGCGTAATAATCTAGAAACGGTACCCATCGGATATTGGAAAGCTACATTTCTGCCACTGACGTATAAATCCAAATCGCCATCGCGATCAAAATCCAAGGCACGCACGGCTGCATTACTTTCGGTAAATACCGGTAAAGCGTTCGTACTTAAAGTAAAATTTCCCTTGCCATCATTCGTGTAAATTACATCTTGGAAACTTGCCGCGCCGGGTTTGCCTTCGGTTCCTCCACGCGCGATATACAAATCAAGATCACCATCCCGGTCCATGTCTACTAAAAGAGATCCTAAATCTTCTCCTAATTTTAATTTGTCTTCAGCGACGCCTGCTAAGAATTTAGATTTAAAAGTACCATTGGCTTGTTGGAGATAGAAAATACCCGAATAAAACTTCGCACCTCCTACAAATATATCTTCCAAACCATCGCCATTCACATCTCCTACGGAGGCTCCTGGTCCTAATTGAGACATTTTAAATGGCAACAAACTTTGGTAATTGAAATCGATGAAATCGTATTCTTTCGGTGAATCTGTCAGTAAAGTTTGCGATGAAATATCTTCCAATAATGGAGCAGGCGTGGTCATCAATGACCTAGCAGGTGTGCGCGCATTAGCGATATTCGCTTGCAAGATTTGATCCGACTTCGGATTTTTAATCACCTGCATTGAATCATTCGGCCAGATAATACGCAATTCCTTGATTTTCTGTTTTGCCCCTAAGCCAATATGAGCGACTGGCTCCACACTAGATAAATAACCACGGTATGGAGAGTTCTCATAGTAGAATAAAGTACCATCAGCAAAGACCCCTTCCACATGTGCTCCAAGTCCTTGTTGATTTAACCCTTTACCCGCAAACTTCACGCGTAAATAATGGCTTTTGTCCGGATTTTGTTCGACCGAATTATTGCGGTATACGAACGCCTTATCATTAATGTTATTCACCACATAATCCAAATCCCCATCATTATCTAAATCACCATAACTTGCCCCATTTGAAAAAGAAGGCACTTGAATCCCCCAAGCTGCACTCACATCTTCAAACTGCAATCCCCCTTTATTTCTAAATGCATAATTGTTTACTTTGATCACAGGCAATTGCTCTAACAAAATGGCATCAGAAGCAAGACGCTGTGAATTGGCTCGATACGACATAAAATCCCGATCCGTCACATCGCGTGGGAAGCCATTGGTGATCATTAAATCTCGATAGCCATCATTATCAAAATCTGCCAATGAAGGGCACCAGCTCCATTCGGTTTCAGAAACACCAGCCATCAAACTAACTTCTTGAAAAGGAATGGCTGAACCGTCTGACTTTTTACCTGAATTTAGTTGCAAGGTATTGCGCATGTATTGATACGTATACCCATGAATATCACTATTCTGGTAAGCTTGATAGCTATTCGGAGGAGCTAATTGCTTCTTGCGCTCGTTATCCTTCGGAAGCATATCCAAAGCTACAATATCCGCCAAACCATCATTATTCACGTCCGCCACATCATTACCCATCGCACTTAAGCTCGTATGCTTGAAATACGTTTTAGCCTGATCTGTAAAGGTCCCATCGTGGTTATTGATGTACAAGATATCATCTGAAACATAATCATTTGTGACGTAAATATCTGGCCAGTTGTCTTGATTAATGTCGCAAATATTGATTCCCAAGCCATAACCTTCTATCGTAATCCCCGCTTCTTTGGATACGTTTTTAAATATAGGATGCGCAGCTCCTTTTACATAATCATTGCGATACAATCGATCCGTATTTGGATACGATCCGTCTGTAACCTTCGGTCGATACAAGGAAGGAAATTGGTCAATGACGTCAGTCAATACGTACAAATCCAAATCACCATCACGATCGTAGTCAAAGAAGGCCGCATGTTCGCTATGTCCAGCATCATTAACGCCATATTCGGCTGCCATTTCCTTAAAGGTAGGTTTTCCATCCTTGACCCCTTGATTGACAAAAAGCATGTTTTCTCGATCTTTGGCGGAAAGCTTCATGGTTGCCGACAAATAAATATCTAATAATCCATCTCCATTTATGTCGACAATAGAGACGCCCGAACACCAGCGGCCAGCGGTTTCGATACCAGCGGACTTGCTAATGTCTTCAAATTTAAAATCTCCCTGATTTAAATAAAGCGTACTGTTTGCTTGATTACCCGCGAAAAACACATCGAGTTTTCCATCCTGGTTAAAATCGCCCATTCCTACACCGCTACCATTGTATAGGTATTCATACTTCAAAATATTCAACGTATCGTTTTCGGCGATCGTATTTGAAAAATGAATACCGGTTTCCGTATCGGAGAGCAGTTCGAAAGTTGTTTTGTCCTTACAAGAGGAAAAAATAACTAAAACAATAAAAGCAGATAGTAATCGAATGTACATAATGAAATTAAACTTTGAACCACTAAAATAAAAAAAGGTGGGGACTTCTCCCCACCTTTTTAAAACTAAAATCAATCGATTAATAACCAGGGTTTTGCTTCAATACAGAAGTACCTTGAATATCAATTTGCGCTTGAGGAATTGGTAACAATGCATCTGTATCAGTGTAAGACGCACCACCAAACTTAGTAACTAAATACTTAGCCTCGTATTTCAAGTATGCATTCAACGTTTTGTTTGCAGCACCCCAACGAACTAAGTCGAAGAAACGGTGACCTTCCGTAGCCAACTCCAATAGACGCTCCATACGAACGATCTTACGAGCGTTTGCTTGATCGCCTAAAGAAGCATACGTAGAAATTACGTAGTTAGCTTCGTTAGCACCCGTTTTCGCGTTCTTAACAAATCCAGCTGGATTTGCAGCACGAGCACGAACTTGGTTGATGTAACCTAATGCAGTAGCTAAGCTACCTGCTTCGATTTCTGCTTCAGCAGCCATCAACAATACGTCCGCAAAACGGATAATGTTGAAGTTCATTGTCGCATAACCACGTGTCCAAGAAGATCCATCAGTCAACGTATTCTCTTGACGCTTGTAGTAGATGTATTTCTTAGGTGAGTATGGACCTGCATAAGGTTGAGAACGAATCCAGTTAGCTCCTGGATGCTCGATCCAGTCTAAGTATTGGATACCACGACGACCGATTGTGTGGTCAATACGTGGATCTAATGGATTAGCATCTTCCGTAAATGCAGCAGATGAAGATACACCAAAATCATGCTTCACTGCGTTAGCCGCTGAGCTATAATCTGGAGTTCCATCAGCTTGCTCTCCCAATAATGGGAAACCATCAGCAGTTACACGGTAAGCATTCGCCATCGAGAAAGATGGTTGGAAGAATCCGCAGCAGTTACCTGGACCATCAGAACCCGTGTTGTATGGGTAGTTCAAGTCATCAAAACCGTTTGCGTTATTCACGTTACCCGTATTCATAGATGATTGTACAGCAAAGATAGCCTCTTCGTTGTTGTCATTCTCCGCATTGAAGATTTCAGCAAACTTAGATACTAAACCGTACTTCTTACCATTTGTAGTCTTACCATTTGCAATGACCGTAGTAAAGATTGATTTTGCATCAGCAAATTTACCTTGGAACAAGTAAGCCTTACCTAAGTAAGCAGCAGCTGCCCATTTGTTAGCACGACCTGCTGAAGACGAAGTCTCTGGCAAGTTGTCATAAGCAAATTTTAAGTCAGCTTCGATCTTAGGGTATAAGTCAGCAGTCGCAACTACTTTCTCAATTCCCTTACCGTAATCTTGAGTCTCATCTACATATGGAGCTGAACCGAATAATTTCTTCAATTCAAAATAGTAGTGAGCACGTAAGAAACGAGCTTCTCCAATAACACGAGTCTTGTCCGAAGCAGATAATTCTTTCGAACCATTTGCTAAGTTGATCGTCGCATTACAACGCGCAATACCTTCGTATTTTGCTTGCCATGTAGAATTCAAGTCACCATCAACTGCCGGCACTTCATAACGTTGCATCACGTTAATGTTCGAGTAGTCACCCGGGTCAGTACCCTTGTTACTCTCTCCACCACGGATAGATCCCCAAACCCAGTTGTTTGGTGCAGCTAAACGAGAAAACCCTTTACCTGCTAACTGAGCGTAAGCACCAATCAAGGCACCCTCCACACCAGCTTTAGAAGATAACTGCGCTTGAGCTAATGAAGCCGTTGGCGCTACCTCTAAAAACTGATCCTTACAAGCGAATGTCAACATGAAAGCTGACGCACTAACTAAACCTAATCGCTTTAAAATCTGATATTTTTTCATGTTCTTAATTTTTAAAATTGGCTTTCGCTAAATTAGAAATTCAAGTTGATCGAAGCTGTGAATGAGCGAGTAACTGGGTAGTTACCTACGTCAATACCAAAGCTTGTATCAGCAGCTCCACCAACACCTGGATCTAAACCTTTGTACTTAGTAAAGGTCAACAAGTTGTTTGCAGAAACTGTTACTTTCGCTCCTTTAACACCAATCTTTGAGATAATGTTTTTAGGAACTTTGTAACCTAACGAGATATTTTGAAGACGGATATAATCACCATCCTCTACGTACCAAGAGTTCTCAGCAGCTGAAGTAGAGATATTTGATGCTGACTCCCAAATTGGAGCTTCAGCAGCATTACCTAAAGCAGGAGTCCAAGATTGCTTCGCGCGAACCCCTTTTCCTGAACCTTCAAATGTTCCGTAGAAATCAGTAAACCACTTAGATTGGTTCCAGATTTTGTTACCTGCAGATGCATATAAATACATGTTCAAGTCAAAATCTTTGTAAGTCAAACCTACGTTCACACCACCTGTATAAGTTGGCACTGGAGAACCTAAGTAAGTACGATCTGAAGGAGTGATTTTTCCATCACCATCCATATCTGCATAACGGAAACGACCTACACCAGCACCTGATTGAGCAGGAGCTGAAGCAACCTCAGCAGCTGAAGCGAAGTAACCAATTACTTGGTATCCGTAGAATGAAGATAATGAACGACCTACTTCCATACGAATTGGGTTAATTCCACGGAATGAACCACCAATTAAGTTAGTAATACCTGGAGCAAACGCAACGATTTCGTTTTTCAAGAATGAGTTATTGAATGTCAATTCATACTTGATGTCAGAAGTGATGTTACCACGGTTGATAACTTGCATATCAATACCTTGGTTACGCATTTTAGCCACGTTAACAGATGGAGCAGAAGCAGCTGATCCAACAACCGCTGGAAGAGGTACGTTGAATAACAAATCCTCTGTATCTTTTCTCCAAATATCAAACACAACTTCCCACTTACCATTTAACAATGTTGCATCAACACCGAGGTTAGAAGTGATCGCAGTCTCCCACTTCGCAGCAGGGTTACCGATACGAGAACGATAGTAACCTTCGTTAGCTCCAGATGACTGACCGTCAATTGGGTAGAACGAGTTACCACGGTTAGCAGCGTATAAAGAGAACTGGTTAGCCGGGTCTACGTTGTTTGAGTTACCCATTGTACCCCAACCACCACGGATTTTCAAATCTGTGATTGCAGGAATATCCTTCATGAATTCTTCCGACGTTACACGCCAAGCTGCAGAGAATGCAGGGAAGATACCATAACGATTTTGAGAACCAAAACGAGATGATCCGTCACGACGAACAACCCCAGTTAAGTAATACTTCTCATTAAAGTTGTAATCTAACTTACCAAATACTGAATAGAAATTCACACCTGAGAATAAGTTCGAGTTAACAACTGGAGATTGTACTGAGTTCATTGTTACAAAATCCAAGTCCATAGAGAATGGATTGATACCTGAACCATTGATCGAACGACCAGCTCCTGTATTCAATGCCTCTAAACCAGCTAATAACTTAACACCATGTTTTCTCCATTGGTATTTGTAGTTTGCTGTATTTGTCATTACCCAAGCAAAAGAATATGCTTGACCTTCTGAGAATGAGTTCGAAGCCTCTGGCTCTGAATCACCCAAATAACGGTAGTTGTAGTTCTTGTAACCTGAACCATTGTATTGACCACCAATACTTGTACGTAATGTCAAGTCCTTGATTGGCTCATAATCTACATAAACGTTACCTACTGCATTCGCATTGTAGTTATTGTCATTAGAGTTATTCAAAACAATTTGACGAACTGGGTTACGTGGGTTGTTAAAACCTGCCGCTTTCGTAGATGCGTAAGCACCAAACTCATCAAATACAGGAATAACTGTTGGCATACGGTAAGCAGATAAGATCACTGACTCATCACCAGCAACACCTAAACCACCATTACCACCTGCTTGACCACGAACTGAACGATACGTAAACTGTAAGTTCTCTCCGATCTTCACTTTCTTTCCTAAGCTAAATTCTGAGTTAAAACGAACAGAATAACGAGCAAAATCATTTTGAATCAAGATACCATCTTGCTTTTGACCTGACAAGCCTAAGTAGAAACGACCTGCATCAGAACCTCCTGAGAAGCCTAATGAGTGACGTTGTGTCGCACCTAAACGCGTGATTTCATCATACCAGTTAGTACCAGCCTTGTTTGCTTTAATCAAGAATACGTTCTCAGGGTTAGCTGCACGCGCGATAGCGATCGCTGCAACGTCAGCACTATTCACACCATTTGCACCATTAGCATGCAAATAAGTAGGAAGCGTAGCTTGCGCTGAAGTACCATATTGTGGGTGTGAATACGAAACAGCAGTTCCATTAGCAGCCGCGTTGTTACGGTATGCAACGTGTGTCCAATCTGCTTGCTCTTGTGGAGTCAACATTTTAGGAGCACCTGCAACGTTTGGATCAGTTGCACCATACATACCATTGTAAGTAATGCTCAAACCTTTCTTACCACGTGAACCTTGCTTCGTTGTGTAAACAATTACACCGTTGGCAGCACGCGCACCATAGATAGAAGCAGCAGCCGCATCTTTCAAGACAGTTGTTGACTCAATATCATCTGGAGATAAGAAATCTGTAGAACCTACTGGAACCCCATCTACTACGTATAAAGGCTCGTTACCACCAAAGGCACCAAAACCACGTACACGAATGATTGAGTTAGTTCCTGGCTGACCGTTTGTAATCAAAGTTACACCGGCAACACGACCTTGCAACATCTGCTCAACGTTACCCGTTGGAGCAATTTGCAAATCCGCAGCTCTAACGATCGAAGCAGCAGCTGTAGACTCCTTCTTGTTTGTTACTGAGTAACCTGTTACGATTACCTCGCTCAATTGACTTACATCTTCATCTAAAGAAACAGAGATAGAAGATTGAGATCCAACTGTAACCGATTTTGTTTTGTAACCTACTGCTGAAATAGTCAGAACAGCGTTACCCGATTTTACGGTAACCGAGAATGCACCATTAGCATCTGTAGTAGCTCCAGTAGTTGTTCCTTTTACAGCAACACTCACACCTGGAATCGCTTCAGAGTTCGCATCAGTAACCTTTCCAGTTACTTTGCGATCCTGCGCAAATGACGAAAAACTCCCTAGCATCACAATCGCGAGCAATAAGAAGCTTCGAAGACTTTGGTAAAAATTGTTTTTCATAATACGTTTTAATTAGTTTTCTAAATAAGATTAAATTGGGTTTAACACGTGTTTTATTTCAATATTGGGTCTCCTTTCTTTTTAAGTTTGAGTTAAATCGGTTTATAAATTTTTCTTTTAAAAATACAATAAATAGGTTTAGAGGTTATTGTATTCATTTATCGGAATGATACAATTAGCGAACTGTGCTATGCTATTCCAATCAACCAAAGATGTAAAATGACATTTAATCCTGCAAACATTTCCCTAATATTTTTTCACTTTTTGCATGAAAAATGGCATTTAACCTTTAATTGACCCTAAAATTTCTGATTAATTAGCTGAATTATCCTACAAAAGGCCCAAAAATAGGAAAAAATGGACAAGTCCCAGGTACATAAATTAACGGCTGAGTCCAATATTATGCCAATGTAAACGTTTGCGAAAGAAATTGTTCAAACAACCAATAGTGCAAAATCACAATTTCATGATTAATGTCTAATTTTGGTCAATGACAATTTTCGAACCCAAAGACATCCTGCCTAGCCTACCGGAAGAACCCGGCGTCTACCGTTATTTCGATGCGTCCGATACCATTATTTATATAGGTAAAGCTAAAAACCTAAAAAATAGAGTCAGCAGTTACTTCACGAACTTGCAGCAACACAATACCAAAACACGCAAACTCGTCCAGCAGATTTGTCGGCTTGAATTCACCATCGTCCATTCCGAATTCGACGCCCTCCTATTAGAAAATACACTCATCAAGCAATTTCAACCCAAGTACAACATTCTACTTCGGGACGACAAGACCTATCCATTTATCTGCTTAACGAAAGAACATTTTCCTCGCCTGATTACCTCGCGGCGGATTGATCACAGCATCGGTACTTTTTTCGGACCCTATGCAAATCCCAAAGCGATGAATGGCTTGCTCGAAATGATTCATCAATTATATCCCTTACGCACCTGTGCGCTTGCGTTAAAACCAGGAAACATTGAGCAAGGAAAATTTAAGGTCTGCCTAGAATATCACATAGGTAATTGCAAAGGGCCTTGCGAAGGTTTGCAAGCAGAAAACGATTACTTGATTTATATTGAACAGGTAACCAACATCCTAAAGGGAAATTACCAAAAGCCAAAAGCCTACTTTCAAGAACGGATGCTGGAAGCCAGCGGACGTTTGGCATTTGAAGAAGCTCAAGAATGGAAAGAGAAATGGGAATTGCTTGAAAATTTCCAAGCTAAGTCGACCGTCGTTAACCCATCCATTCACGACATCGATGTTTTCTCCATGGTTTCCGACGAACAGATGGCCTATGTCAATTTCATGAAGGTGATCAATGGAACCATTCTGCAATCCCAAACCTACGAAGTCAAAAAGAAATTAAACGAGGACGAGTCAGATCTATTAACGATGTTGATCTGGGAAAAGCGCGAACAATTTCACAGCGAGGCCAAAGAGATTTTGACCAACATCCCTATGTCGATTGAATTCCGGGGGATCAAGAATACGATACCGGTTATGGCCGACAAGAAAAAGCTGCTGGACATGTCGCTCAAAAACGTGCTGTATTTCCGAAAAGAAAAGGCCGATCGCAAAGCAGCAGAGGAATCGGGTGGCGATCGCAAAATGCGCATTTTATTGACCTTAAAAAATGACTTGCATTTAAAAACGCTGCCCAAGCGCATTGAATGTTTCGATAACTCAAACTTGCAAGGAACGAATCCCGTCTCTGCCATGGTTTGTTTCATCCATGCGCAGGCCGCCAAAAAAGAATATCGGCTATTCACTCCACGCACGGTTACAGGACCGGACGACTTCGCCACGATGCACGAAGTCATCACGCGACGCTATACCCGACTCATCGAAGAAGAGGCCGAATTACCTGACCTGATCATCGTCGATGGAGGCAAAGGTCAATTGAGCGCAGCATGCGATGCCTTAAAGGCAATCGGCCTATACGGACAAGTTCCAATCATCGGAATCGCCAAACGACTGGAAGAAATCTATTTCCCAGAAGACAGCCTTCCATTATATATAGATAAAAAATCTGAGTCTTTAAAATTGATTCAGCAGCTACGTGATGAAGCGCATCGCTTTGGCATCACCGCCCATCGCAATAAACGAAGTAAGAATTTTCTAGTAAGCCAGTTGGAAGAACTAGACGGAATCGGCAAACTAACCGCCCAAAAATTGATGAAACATTTTGGCACCATACGTCATATGTACGACGCGCCCGTAGCTGATTTAGAAAAAGTTTTGGGCAAAGCCAAAACACCGAACTTCCGAAAACAATTGAAAATTTGGCTGGACGAAAAGTCTTAGTCGTGGGATTCGAATTTCCCCACCTCAATGTGCTGAAACTGTCGGTATACCTGCAGAATAATGGATAGGGCGATGGCCATTTCACAAACGCCAACCACCAAAACAAATATTCCCATCATCAAGCCTTGCTGGCCATCATCCTGCCTCGAAAACGCGATCAAATTCAAATTAGCCGCATTCAACATCAGTTCAATACCCATCAAGATGAAAATCGCATTGCGTTTTAAAATCATGATCGTGAAGCCTGTGGCAAACAACGCTGCACTCGCCCATAAGAAATAGATTACAGGGATCTCAGTCATTTCGTTTCGCGATAAACGTGGCACCCACGAGGGCAATCAATAAGTACACACCAACCAATTCAAACGGGAATGCGTATTTTGTCAATAAGGCTAGCCCAACATCCCGCAATTTCGATTGATCATTTCCAATCAGATGCATTTCCCACTCCATGCGTGTAAACACATAAATCAGACCGAAAAAAATCGACAGTCCGATAAGCACCGACCAGATCAAACTACGCTGCTCGATCAGCAAATTATTTTTTCCGCGATTTTCTCGGGATTGTTGGGTCGTCAACATAATTCCAAACAGAATC
>CANHKE010000002.1 GCA_947461155.1 Cytophagaceae bacterium
AGATGAATATGGCTTTAATTTCATGGATCAAGAATCGTTTGAGCAAATCCTGTTAAATGAGAATCTTTGCGTGATGGCGGATTTGATGAAGGAAGGTCAAGAAGTAGAAATCTTGATCAATACCGAAAACGATGCGGCGCTTTCCTGCGAATTACCTCCATTTGTTGAATTAAAAGTTACGTACACCGAACCAGGTGTGCGTGGCGATACGGCGAACTCGCCTAAAAAACCAGCGACGGTAGAGACAGGGGCAACGATTACGGTGCCAATCTTTATTGAGCAAGATGAATTAATCAAAGTAGATACAAGAACTTATTCATACGCGGAGCGCGTCAAATAATTTTATCTACATTTGTCAAGAGAAAAAAACGGTCACCTATTAATAAACCGAAATGGATACGAAAGAAATACAACGATTACTCGATTACATCGCAAAATCTCCCCTAGCGGAAGTAAGCATTGAAACGGAAGGATTAAAAGTATCAGTGAAAAAAAATAGCGCAGTTGCTCCCGTAGTAACCGTAGCCGCGGCACCCGCTCCAGTAGCAGCAGCACCAGCAGCGGCTCCCGCAGCGCCGGCAGCAGCGGTTGTGGAGGCAGTTGCCGACAACCTTTTCACGGTGAAATCTCCTATGATTGGTACATTCTACCGCGCAGCGGGTCCAGATAAGGACAACTTCGTGGAGGTTGGCACAGAAATCGCACCTGGCAAAACCTTGTGTATGATTGAGGCAATGAAATTATTCAACGAAATCGATTCCGAAGTTTCTGGAAAAATCGTTAAAATTTTAGTGGATAATGCGAGCCCAGTGGAGTTTGACCAACCGTTATTCGTAGTAGAAAAAGCTTAATTATGAGCCTGCCGCATACACCGTATGGACTAAGTATGCAAACAGACAAATCAAAATCTATGTTTAAAAAAATACTCATTGCAAACCGAGGAGAGATCGCATTACGGATCATTCGTACCTGCAAGGAAATGGGCATTAAGACGGTAGCTGTTTATTCGACGGCTGATCGTGAAAGTTTACATGTCCGTTTTGCCGATGAAGCCGTTTGTATTGGACCTCCTCCAAGTCGTGATTCATATCTTAGTATTCCGGCGTTAATCTCTGCAGCTGAAGTAACAGGTGCAGATGCCATTCACCCGGGTTATGGTTTTCTTTCTGAGAATGCGGAATTTTCACGCATTTGTTCCGAACATAGCATCAAGTTTATCGGTGCTTCTGCAGAGATGATTAACCAAATGGGCGACAAAGCCACTGCCAAAGAAACCATGAAAAAAGCGGGTGTGCCCGTAATTCCTGGTTCCGATGGTTTAATTGACACCGTTGAAGAAGCCATTGAACTCGCAAAAACAATCGTTTATCCCGTAATCATCAAGGCAACGGCCGGTGGTGGTGGACGTGGTATGCGAATCATTCGTGAAGAATCGGAATTCCGTAAACTTTGGGATGATGCCAAAATGGAAGCAGCAGCAGCCTTTGGTAATGACGGCATGTACATGGAGAAATTCGTGGAAGAGCCACGTCACATCGAAATTCAAGTAGTAGGCGATAAATTCGGTAAAGTATGTCACCTTTCAGAGCGTGATTGCTCGATCCAACGACGCCACCAAAAGTTGTGTGAAGAAACCCCTTCTCCAGCACTTAACGAAGCATTGCGTACCAAAATGGGCGAAGCGGCCATTGCGGGAGCAAGTGCCATTGGCTATGAGGGCGCAGGAACGATCGAATTTTTGGTTGATAAAAATGGTGACTTCTACTTCATGGAAATGAATACCCGTATTCAGGTGGAACACCCGATTACTGAAGAAGTAACTGATTTCGATTTGATCAAAGAGCAAATTAAAGTAGCTGCTGGCATCCCGATTTCAGGTCAAAATTACTTCCCGAAATTATATGCATTAGAATGCCGGATTAATGCGGAAGATCCAGCGAACGGATTCCGTCCTTCTCCCGGTAAAATCACGAATCTACACCTACCCGGTGGACACGGTGTGCGGATTGATTCACATGTGTATTCAGGTTATACGATTCCGCCAAACTACGACTCCATGATTGCGAAAGTAATCGTGAGCGGCCAAAGCCGTGAGGAAGTATTGCTTCGCATGAAGCGTGCCCTACAAGAGTTTGTGATTGAAGGGATCAAAACAACGATTCCTTTCCATATAAAATTGATGGATGACCCTGGTTTTCAATCAGGTAAATTTACGACGGCGTTCATGGACACCTTCGATATGAGTGGAATCTAGTGTTTAAATGCACTTTTAAGGAAGGAGGCCGAGGCCTCCTTTTTTTATTCACAAATATTTTAGAATCAGGCTTGGATATTAGTTCTTGAATTTCTAAATTTGCACTCCCATTTTTCGATTGAATGCCCGTTTGAAAGATAAAATAGGTCATAATCAAATCCTTAAGGCAAATTCCGTGGTCTTGGTGGAAATGATTCAACAGTTAAACATTATTAATAGTGGATACTTTAAGTTACAAAACGATCTCTGCCAATAAAGCTACGGTTCAAAAGGACTGGGTGGTAGTAGATGCAGAAAACCAAATTTTAGGTCGTCTTTGCTCTGAAATCGCGAAAATCATTCGTGGTAAGCACAAGGCTTCATACACTCCTCACGTTGATTGTGGTGATCAAGTGATCGTCATCAATGCGGAGAAAATTCGTTTGACAGGTAAAAAAATGACTGACAAGGTTTACATCCGTCACACGGGGTATCCAGGTGGTCAGCGTTTTGCTACGCCACGCGAGGTTTTAGTTAAAAACCCAAGAGGTGTTGTCGAAGCAGCCGTAAAAGGTATGTTGCCGAAGAATCGTTTAGGACGTTCTTTGTTCAACAACTTATTTGTGTACGCAGGATCTGAGCATCCACATGCAGCACAGCAACCTAAAGAAATCAAGTTTTAACGGACATTTAAAATGGCAGAAATAACAAGTAAAATCGGTAGAAGAAAGACGGCAGTAGCGCGTATTTCGATGACACCAGGTAAAGGCCAAATGAAAATCAATGGCCGTACATTAACGGATTACTTCCCGTCTGAGATTCTTCAGATTGTAGTAAACCAACCGTTCGCTTTAACGAACACAGTAGGTTCATTTGACGTAACTGCTAACATTGATGGCGGTGGTATCAAAGGACAAGCTGAAGCGCTTCGTATGGCGATTTCACGTGCACTTCAAACGCAAGATGCTGAATTACGTTCTCCTTTGAAAAAAGAAGGATTCTTAACGCGTGACCCTCGTATGGTTGAGCGTAAGAAACCAGGACGTGCGAAAGCTCGTAAGAGATTCCAATTCTCTAAACGTTAAAAAGGGTTCGTGGGAAAGGCTTGTCTGTTGCCGATGCCTTTTCCACATTTTTATTTTTCACATTCTTAAACAACCAAAATGGCACAATTAAGCTACAACGACTTGCTAGACGCAGGCGTTCACTTCGGTCACTTGACTCGTAAGTGGGATCCAAAAATGGCTCCATACATCTTTATGGAGAAAAATGGTATCCACATCATTGATCTTAACAAAACGATTTCTAATCTTGAGGAAGCATCTGCAGCAATGCGTGCTATCGTACGTTCTGGTCGTAAGATCATGTTCGTTGCGACGAAGAAGCAAGCACAAGAAATCGTCACTACAGAAGCAGATAAATTAAAGATGCCATACGTAACTGACCGTTGGTTAGGTGGTATGTTGACAAACTTCGCGACCGTACGTAAGTCGATCAAGAAAATGTCAAGCATCGACAAGATGTTAAAAGACGAGGTTATCGTGAAAACTCTTGCAAAACGCGAGCGTTTAATGATGACACGTGAAGAGGAAAAATTGAAGCGTGTGTTAGGTGGTATCACCGACTTGACACGTCTACCAGCGGCATTGTTCGTGATTGACGTGAAGCGTGAGCACATCGCCGTATCAGAAGCAAAGAAATTGGGTATCCCCGTTTTCGCTATGTGTGATACAAACTCAAATCCTGAATTAGTAGACTACCCAATCCCTGCAAATGACGATGCGTACAAATCAATCGCAGTAATCGTTAAAGCAATCAGCCAAGCAATCGAAGAAGGTTTATCTGAGCGTAAGCAAGATAAAGATGACGCACGCATCGCTGAAGAGGAAGAAGCAAAACGTGCAGTAGATGCAGCAGATGCTCAAGAAGCCGCTAAGGTAGCCGCTAAGTACGAAAAAGAAGCAGAACAAGAATAAACAATATTCATATTATGTCAATTACAGCAGCAGACGTTAATAAATTACGCCAAATGACTGGCGCCGGTATGATGGATTGCAAGAAAGCGTTGACTGAAGCAGAAGGTGACTTCGAAGCAGCAGTAGACATTCTTCGCAAAGCAGGCCAAAAAGTGGCCGCGAAACGTGCCGACAATGAAACCAATGAAGGCGTTGTATTAATCGCGATGAACGCAGATCACTCAAACGGTAAGTTAATTGCCCTTGCATGTGAAACTGAGCCCGTTTCTAAAGTAGATGCATTCAACGATTTAGCGAAAGCTATCCTAGATGCTGCAGTGAAATCACACGCACCATCTGCGCATGATTTATTAGCTGAGCCTTTAGCTGATGGCCGTTCGGTAGAAGGTCACATCATCGATCTTACTGGTAAAATTGGCGAGAAAATCACATTAGCTGCTTACGAAAACATCTCAGCTGAGAAAGTAGTTTCTTACATTCACTCAAACAACAAAATCGGTGTTCTAGTCGCATTCGAAAACGTTCAAGGTGCTGATGTTCAAGAAGTAGGTAAAG
Source organism: Cytophagaceae bacterium (assembly GCA_947461155.1). GTDB lineage: Bacteria > Bacteroidota > Bacteroidia > Cytophagales > Spirosomataceae > Aquirufa. Next base: position 4,765 of record CANHKE010000002.1, read on the forward strand.
ACATCGCGATGCAAATCACAGCGATGAAGCCAGTAGCTTTAGACAAAGACGGTGTAGATGCAGAAACAATCGAGCGTGAAATCGAGATTGGAAAAGACCAAGCACGTCAAGAAGGAAAGCCAGAAGCGATGTTGGAAAAAATTGCTGTAGGTAAATTAGAGAAGTTCTACAAAGAGCAAACGTTAATGAACCAACAGTTCGTGAAAGATTCATCAATCACGATCCGTCAATATGTTGAATCGGCGCAAAAAGGTCTTACGATCGCGGCATTCAAACGTATCGCTTTGGTTTAATTCAACCAGCAAAAATAGCAAAAGACCAGCCGAAACGCTGGTCTTTTTTTTGTGCAAAAAATCACGTAAAAGCCTCCCATCCCGTTTGAAAAAATGACAGACATTTTCTAAATTGTAGAGAAATTTAGTTCAGTCAAAATCAGCACGCATGGGCCATATAGTCATTTTAGGTGGAGGAGAAAGTGGCGTTGGCGCAGCCCTATTAGCCCAAGCAAAAGGTTTTAGCGTGTTTCTATCCGATCAAGGAAAACTAAAAGAACCCTACCAAGATCAATTGCGTCACCACGCAATTCCATTTGAATCAGAAACGCACACCATCCGTGAAATTCTAAAAGCAGATGAAATCATCATCAGCCCCGGAATTCCCGAAAAAAGCGAACTCGTTCAAACAATCAAAAAACAAGGCATACCGCTTATTTCCGAAATTGAATTTGCCGCGCGTTATACAAACGCTAAACTTATCGCGATTACCGGAAGTAATGGCAAAACGACCACCACCCTCCTCACCTACCACCTGCTCAAAACAGCCGGATTCAACGTAGGACTCGCAGGTAATATTGGCCAAAGTTTCGCCAAACAAGTGATGGAAGGAACGTACGATTACTACGTACTTGAAATTTCCAGCTTTCAACTAGATCGCTGTTTCCAATTCAATCCGGATGTAGCCGTACTGATTAACATTACACCCGACCACCTCGATCGCTACGACTACAAATTCGAAAATTACATTCACTCGAAATTCAGAATCTTCCAAAATGCAACGGCCCAAACATCATGCATTTATTGGGGAGGAGATGAAGTGATCCAACAATACCAAGATTTGATCCCGAATAATGCGCACCAGCACGTCATTCAATTTGATCAAACAACCGGCGCAGCGAACATTACAGATCAAGCAATTGAATTTGCATTTGGTAGCATTAATAGAGCTACCGCACCGATCCAAGGGCCACACAATGCCATCAACATGGCTGCTGCCGTTTTAGCAGCAACCGAGGCTGGGGTATCTTGGTCAGACATTCAAGCAAATTTAGGATCCTTTCAAAATGCGCCGCATCGCTTAGAACCATGCGGCAACTGGAAAGACATCCAATTCATTAATGATTCGAAAGCTACGAACGTGGACGCCGTATTTTATGCCCTTAACTCCTTTCCAAAGAATATTATTCTATTGATTGGTGGCGTAGATAAAGGCAACGAATATGATGTACTAAACGATTTAGTCAAGTCAAAAGTGAAAGGCATGATCTGTCTTGGAACAGATAATGCTAAATTAATGGCACATTTTGGCGATCAAGTACCCAGAATCATATCGACAGATTCGCTAGAAACAGCCGTCGCAACCAGCATGCAATGGGGCGAATCAGGTGATATTGTTTTACTTTCACCTGCTTGTGCTAGTTTTGATTTATTTAAAAATTACGAAGACCGCGGGGATCAATTTAAGGCAACCGTTAACCGACTTACCTATGGAAGCTAGAATCACCAATTTCATCAAGACCCGATTAGCAGGCGATTACCAAATTTGGTTTATTGTTTTTCTGCTGAATATTTTTGGATTACTGATTCAATTTTCTGCAAAAGGAAAAATGATGATGGCTGGACCTTTGGTACCTATTGCCAGCATCGCCAAATCCATTTTCCTCTTAGCAGGATCCTTCGCATTAATGTCTTGGATCTCCCGCCAAAACTACCTAAAGCTGGCCAAATACAGCAATATCTGTTTAATCTTCTCTTGGATCTTAATCCTATTCGCCTTCTTTTTTGGCGAAAACAAAGGTGGTGCTAGTCGGTGGATTGATCTCGGATTTATCAGTTTTATGCCATCCGATATGGCCAAATTATGCCTTACGATGAGTTTGGCGAAGATATTTTCGACCCGACAGGCCGATCAAAGTGCGTATAATTTAGGCGTTATTACGGTCATCCTCATCCAAGTAGGAATCACTTGCTTCTTGGTCATGCTTTCCAATTTCTCCACGGCAATTCTGATTTTTTTAACCAGTATCGTCCTGATGATCTTCGGTCGTGTTCCCTTTAAATCCATTCTCCTCATCGTTGGGATTGTAGGATTTATCGCCGGATCCGTTGTTACCCTGGGAATCGGCCAGCGCGCCGCGACTGTAAAAGCGCGTTTAGCAACGTATGCCCAACGGACCCTTTCGTCCGATAAAAATGGGCTAAAAGCGCTTGAGGATAAGGATGAAAATTACCAATTAAAGCGTAGCTGGTATGCCATCGCAACAGGTGCCCTCATCCCGAAAGGACCCGGGAATAGCCAATACCGATTTATTTTGTCACAAGCTGAATCCGATTTCGTGTACGCCATTATCTTAGAAGAATACGGACTCATTATGGGTCTCGCTATCCCGCTACTATTTCTTTGGTTTATGTGGCGCGGCTCGGCTGTTATTCGTTACAGCGGCAAACCATTGGGCGGATTGCTCTCTGCCGGACTAACGTTCTCCATTGTCATTCAGGCATTCATCAATATGTTGGTAGCCGTGGGCGCGGGTCCCGTGACGGGCCAACCGATGCCGATGATATCCGCGGGTGGTACATCCCTATTATTTACAGCCATCAGTATCGGCCTAATATTATCCATTAGCCGCGATAAAGAAATGGAAACCAAAGACCTTAAATCCGTTATTTAGTGAGTATCAAACGCATCATCATTTCTGGAGGCGGAACAGGTGGACATATCTATCCAGCCATTGCCATTGCCACCGCACTTAAAGACCAAGACGCTTCACTCGAATTTCTATTCGTAGGCGCCGAAGGTAAAATGGAAATGGAGAAAGTGCCGAAAGCAGGATTCAATATTCAAGGTTTACCTATTGTTGGGATTAATCGCCAACACATGATTAAAAACCTAATGTTCCCTTTTAAACTCATTCAAAGCCTTCGAAAAGCCTTTCAAATTATTGCCGATTTCAAACCAGATGTGGCCATTGGCGTGGGCGGATATGCCTCCGGACCCATGCTAATTGCAGCTTGGGTAAAAGGAATTCCCTTTTACATTCAAGAACAAAATTCGTTTGCGGGGATCACGAACAAAGCATTAAGTGGAAAAGCGAAACACATTTTTGTTGCCTATCCGGGCATGGATACATTCTTCGGAAAAGAAAAAATAACGCTTTCCGGAAATCCGGTGCGCAAAGATTTAATTGATCTGGCTGGCAAAAAAGAAACGGCCTGTGCATTTTTTGGCCTTGATCCGAATAAAAAAACAATTCTGGTAATCGGAGGTAGTCAAGGTGCTCGCAGCATCAATCTGGCAGTCCAACACGGATTAGCTGCGGTTGCGGAAGCGGATGTCCAGCTCATCTGGCAAACAGGGGTGTCGTTCGAAAATGAGGCAAAAAAGAGCGCCAAGGCGGTTGGCGGATTGAAACAATATGTTTCCGCGTTTATCTATGAGATGGATTTGGCGTATGCGATGGCCGACTTAGTCATTTCACGCGCGGGGGCATTAAGTGTATCCGAGATTTGCCTAGCTGGCAAACCTAGCATTTTGGTTCCTTTCCCGAACGCCGCAGAAGATCATCAAACCGAAAATGCAAAGAGTTTGGTCAACAACGGCGCTGCGCGCTTAGTCTTAGACAAACATGCACAAGCAGATTTAGTATCGACCGCATTAAAGACGTTATCCGATACGTCAGCCTTAGCTGAATTGGGACTGCAAAGCCTTGCGATGGGTAAACCAAATGCGGCTACGGAAATTGCTCAAGCCATCTTAACCGACATGAACACATGCGCATAAACGTCTCCATGACCGATTTAAAACAGGTCTATTTTTTAGGCATCGGCGGCATAGGGATGTCGGCCATCGCCCGCTGGTTCTTATACAATGGCTATCCTGTTGCCGGCTATGACAAAACAGAAAGCCCGCTCACACGAACGCTCGCGAGCGAAGGCATGGTCATTCACTACGAAGATTCTGTCGATCAAATCCCTGCCATATGTTTGGCGCAACCAGAATCGTGTCTGTTCATTTATACACCAGCTATTCCGGCGAACCACATCGAAAAGAATTATTTGATAGACGCCAATATTCCTTTGTGGAAACGCTCCCAAATTTTGGGATGGATTACGGAACAAATGCCCACATTGGCGGTAGCGGGTACGCATGGAAAAACGACCACATCGTCGATGTTGACCCATTTATTAGTCCATGCCAAACAAAATGTAACCGCATTTTTAGGGGGTATCACCCAGAATTATGGCACAAATTTCATTCCGAATAAAGGTCGAGAAAACATGGTTTGTGTGGTGGAAGCAGACGAATATGACCGTTCATTCCTAACCTTACATCCCACAGCCGCAGTCGTAACATCAACCGATGCGGATCATTTAGACATCTACGGCGCAGCCGAACAAGTACTCGAGTCCTTTCAATTGTTTGTTGACCAAATCAAACCCGGTGGATTTTTTATCCAAAAATCAGGTTTAACTCTCCAATCAAAAGAAGTGGGACATAACTTCGGGATCAATCAAGGGGAATATCAGGCCACTAATATCCGCATAGAAAATCACCGCATGGTGTTTGATATGCTTTACCCGGGAGGCAAAATTACGGATATCCCGATGCGCATTCCTGGATTTCACAACATTGAAAATGCACTAGCAGCGAGTGCGCTGGCCATGCACCATGGCTTAGGACCTGATGAAATTAAGGATGGAATTGCCTCATTTAAAGGGGTAAAACGCAGATTTGAATACCATGTGGAAAGTGAAGACCATGTGATGATCGATGATTATGCACATCACCCAACGGAAATTAGCGCCTGCCTGACTTCGGTAAAAGCCTTGTATCCGGAAGAAAAAATTGTGGCCATTTTCCAGCCGCACTTATTTTCAAGAACGCGCGATTTCTTGGAAGATTTTGGCAAGAGCTTAGCGATTGCGGATGAAGTCTATTTATTAGACATTTATCCTGCGCGGGAAATGCCCATTCCAGGTATCACATCGGAATTATTACTGAGTAAAATTCCCATGGAAAAAAAATGTGTGATTGGCAAAGAAGCGTTCATTCAGCGTATGCGCACAGAAAAACCGCGATTATTGGTTACGATGGGAGCTGGAGATATTGACTTGCTTTTGAATGATTGTAAATTGGCCTTAACTTCGTAGCATGAGTCCCTCTATGAATCTTAAATTACAGCGATTAAAAAAAATCCTAAGTGTAGTCATACTCTTGGGCCTTGCCATTGCCGCGGTAATCTACGAGGAGATCAGTTACAACGATATCACATGTACCGGAATCGTCGTTAAATTAGATTCCGAAAACGAAAAACCGCTTTTGGGCCAAAAAGACATTAATTTGATGGTCACAAATCAAGGAAGTGATTACTTCCTGAACAAACCACTCAATGAGATTTCCTTACACCAAATTGAGCAACGTGTCAAACGGATTCCCCTCGTAAAATCCTGTGAAGCACACCATGATTTTAGTGGCAAGATTATTATTTCCGTGAAAGAATATAGTCCTATTGCCCGCATCTTACGCTTTACATCTGGAACATCCCAGTTGCGCGACCAATATGTAACGCAAGAAGGTCGATTCATCGCTACGAGTGATTTATTCACCCCACGCATCCTTGTGGTCTCAGGCGCATTCTTTAAGGATAGTCGGCGCGACCTCCGTGACCCACGGGGAAAAACACTTTTGCCATTCTTGGAATTCATCAATCAAGACGAATTTTGGAAAGCCCAAATCGCGCAAGTAATCGTCGCGGAAGATGGGGGAATTGTGATGGTACCTACGATGGGAAGAACGTATATCGACTTCGGTTTGCCCATTCACATTGAGACTAAATTTAAAAAATTGGCCCTCTTTTATAAGAAAATCATCCCGAATAAGGGCTGGAATACCTACACCTGGATTCATCTCAAATATAAGAATCAGGTAATTTGTGATTATTAGTCATTTTAGGTAATTTCAAAGCTAAATCGCCACTTGACGGCGAGTTCAATCTACAATACATGTAATTTTTATGCGGAACGATTTGATCATTGGTCTAGATATTGGTAGTTCATTTGTAAAGGCAGTAGCAGGTAGACAAAATGCACAGGGTCAATTAGAAATTGTCGCAACCGGAAAAGCGGTTACGACAGGTTTTATTTTACATGGTGAGATTGTCAATATTCATAAAACGTCCGCGGCAATTTCTGAAGCAATCGATCAAATTGCGGTATCCTTACCCGGTAAATCAAAAGAGTATTATTTCTCCTCTAATTTATCTGGAAGTCATATTTCAGTTAGCCCGTATTCCATTACCAAACAGCGCAAAAATTCGTCTGAGCCCGTATCGGTTAAAGAAATTTTAGAGATTACAGAAGAAGCGAAAAAGTCAATCGCAGAAAAAAACCCATGTGTCTTGCACACATTACCTACCGGATTTACCGTAGGTTCTTTGCCAGAAACACTCGATCCCGTTGGCCAAGTAGGCTCACGCATCCAAGGTGATTTCATGGTCATCACGGCACATCAAGATAAATTCGATTTATTTCGCAAAACATTAGCATCCGCTGAATCAGATCACATTAAAGGTGGGAATTTGTATTTCAGCCCTTTGGCGAGTTCGAGCTCGGTATTAAGCGCAGAAGAAAAACAACAAGGTGTCGTTTTGGTTGATATCGGAAGCGGTACAACCGAAATTAGTATCTACCAAAATAAGCGATTAAAGCATGCCAAAGTTTTAAAATGGGGTGGCGATCGCGTAACAGAAGATATCAAAATAGGACTTGATTTGACCTTAGAACACGCTGAGGCACTAAAGGTGAATTTTGGTTCTGCGATGCAGAAACTTATCGACAAAAACGAGGTTGTCATGATTCCTGGCATGGCGGGTCGCAAACCTTCGCCTGTTTCCGTTCGTAACGTTGCGATTATTATCGAAGAGCGAATGAAGGAATTGGCCGCGATCGTCATGGCCGAAATTCAGAAAAATACGAACATCACCTCGCTGCGAGGTGGAATCGTTCTTTGCGGCGGTGGGGCTACCTTACCCTATATCGATGAATTATTCCAAAAAGTAACGGAATTAGAAACGCGAGTTGGCGTCCCAAATGCAACAGCATCAGACGAAATCAAAGATCCTTCGTATGCGACGTCGGTAGGTCTAGTCCAAGTCTATTTCGACCAATTAGAAAATACGGATGATACGGCTCTTGAAACCAGCGCGCAGACAGACTATGTCCCTGCTGGCGGAAATTCAACGAAACAAAAGCCACCATCAATCAAATCGATTTTTGGTCGCTTAGTAGAATCGCTCGTAGGGGGTGATGAGGAAGGCGGAGAATATTAATCCTTTTTCCGCCACGGTTTCTTTTTGCCTCCTTTTTTAAATCCTCCTCCCGAGAAAGCTGGCTTTCTTGTTTCAGGACTATATTCAGGTACTGGACCAAATTCCTCAGGAACCGGTGATTTTGTTACTTCTTTTTCAAGCAAACGTTCGATGGCTGCAAATTTCCGTTGCTCCGCTTCGGTAATTAAGGTATACGCTGTTCCCTTAGTTTGAGCACGAGCAGTCCGACCGATCCGGTGAATGTAATCTTCGCCGTCATTAGGAACATCGTAATTGATTACCAGTTCGATTTCATCGATATCGATACCCCGACTTAAGATATCGGTAGCTACCAAAATTTTGGTTTTCTTATTTCTAAAATCTTGCAAAACTTGCTCGCGCACATCCTGCTCTAAATCGGAATGAATTTCCTCCACGGAGAATCGAGCACGCTTCAAATCAGCGGTCAATGACTTTACATTTTGCTTGCGTGAACAGAAAACGATGACACGGGTGTAATCTTGGCGTTTCAACAAATGTTTCACCAATGGGCTTTTCTGATTTTCGTAAACGACAAATGCTTCTTGAACGATAGCTTCAGGTGGTTTAGAAACGGCGATGTTGACTTCGACGGGATCTTGCATCAACTTCCGAGCAAGATCACGCATTTTGGGTGGCATGGTCGCTGAAAAAAGCAGGTTTTGACGCTCTTTTGGCAGGTGACCCGTGATTTTCATGAGATCATCGTGAAAACCCATGTCAAGCATGCGGTCAGCTTCATCTAATACCAGGTATTTTACGTGCGATAGGTCGACATACCCCATGTTTAAGTGGGCAATCATCCGACCGGGCGTACAAACCACTAAGTCGACACCAGATGTCAAAGCTGTCTTTTCGGTGGTGAAAGAATTTCCGTCACCTCCACCGTAGACAGGCATGCAACTTACATTTGTAAAATAGCCCAAGCCCTCCATGTTGCCTGCGATTTGCACAGCAAGCTCACGTGTAGGGACAATAATCAAGGCATTGATGTGATCTTCCGAATGATCTTCGGTTAATATTTTATGGATGATTGGCAACAAAAACGCTGCCGTTTTTCCCGTACCTGTCTGCGCCGAAGCTAGGATATCGCGTCCTGCTAAAATTGGCTGCATCACCTGCTCTTGCACCGGTGTGGCCGTTTTGTAGCCCATGGATTCAATCCCCTCTAATAATCGTTCGGCTAAGCCAAGTTCTTTAAATGTCAAAATGTTTTTTTTAAGACTTCAGACGTTAGACGTTGGACATTAGACCAAGCGAAACATATAAAATCATTTGAAATAAATTAGACTTTAGACGTTAGACACTGGACGCTAGACCAAGGGAAACATATAAAATCAATTATGTAAAATTTAATACTTCTAACGTCTGACGTCTAGTGTCCAACGTCTAAAGACTAATACCCCATCTCTTTTTCAATCAATTGAATCAGAATATGGATCACTTTAATATGTATCTCTTGAATGCGATCCGCATAACCAAAGTGGTCTACACGTACCTCAAAGACATTTGTATAGGCGGCCAGCTGACCCCCATCTTTTCCAGTTAATAAAACAACGGCCATTCCCTTCGCTTGTGCGGCTTTAACGGCTTCAATGATATTCGCCGAATTTCCACTGGTGGATATACCGAACAACACATCTCCAGCATTCCCCAAGCCCTCAATAAACCGTGAAAACACATAATTATATCCGAAATCGTTACTCACACACGAAATATGCGATGGATCCGAAATCGCCATCGCCGCTAAGGCTGGTCGGTTTTCCCGGTAACGTCCCGAAAGCTCCTCGGCAAAATGCATCGCGTCGCAATGGCTTCCGCCATTTCCACACGAAATAATCTTTTTCCCTTGTTGGAGCGCAGCCACCAAACAAGTAGCCGCATCTTCGATAGACGAAATTTTAGCTGGATCGTTAAAAAACTGATTGAGAACTTGTTGCGCCTCGAGCAGATTGGCTTGAATAATATCTTTCAACTGAATCTAATTTTGCATAAAGATACGCATTATTTAAAAATCCCCACCGGCTCCACCCCCACCAAAATCTCCGCCACCAAATCCACCAAAATCAAATCCGCCACCGCCCGAAGATCCACCTCGGTCAAAACCGCCACCGCCGAAGAAAACAGGAGGAAAAAACATCCCGCCTCCGCGCGAACCAGGGCCCGAACCACCATTCCGATTGCGATAGGCATTGATAATCGAAATAATAATGAATATCAGTACGATGATAAAAACAACAGGTATGCCCTCCGAATCAACTGACCCATCCGACTGAAATTGCCCAGAAGCACGTTGCATCATTTCCGTAGTCGCCTCATCCAAACCTGCAAAATAGGCACCTCGCTTAAAATTAGGTTTAATGATGCGATTAATAATGCGTTTACAAGTCGCATCCGGCAAGACATCTTCAATGCCGCGGCCAGTCACAATTCGAATCTTGCGATTGTCCATCGAAACTAAAATCACCACCCCATTATTCTTGCCTTTTTGACCGACACCCCAGGTTTTACCAATCGCCATCGCATAATCATAGGGATCAGAACCACCCGTTGTGGGTACGAGAACGATGGCAAATTGCGTCGACGTGCTATCCGCATATCCACGCATTTTTTGCTCCAATTGCTGGATCTCATTTGCTTGCAATAAACCTGCTTGATCCAACACAAATCCATTGGGTTTGGCAGGAATATCCTGACCAAAAACCTGCAGGTTGATTAAAATAAAACCAATAAACAACCAAACTCTATTCCCCATACGAAAGCTCATCCGACAATTCATTCACATCATCCCGTTGGTACGGAAAATAACTAGCTAAAGCCTCCCCTATTCGGCGTACCCCTAAAGCAAGGCCAGCACCATATTCATTTTTGGCTAATAATGGACGCATTTCATCTCGTATGGTTTCCCAGAATTCAGTAGCTACGTTTGCGTCTATTCCTTTATCACCAATAATCGAAAACTTCCGATCCTTAACAGCCAAATACACCAATACCCCATTTTGCAAATCGGTCTGGTGCATGCCTAATTGAAAAAAGAGCACCTTCGATCGTTCGATCGGGTGCCCTTCACAATGACTTTCCACATGTACACGAATCTCTCCAGAAGTCTTTTTTTCGGCCTCCTGAATCGCTTGAATGATCTCCGCTTCGTGTACTGCGCTTAACTGCATCTTATTTCTTCTCGTCAAAATTTACTTCAGGTGCCTTCTCAGAACCTGCCTCCGCTTGGAAGAATCCTTTCTCTGCAAATCCAGAGAACGAAGCAATTAGGCTATTCGGAAACGTTACGATTAAGGAGTTGTAGTTTTTCACCGACTCGTTAAAACGATCACGCTCTTCTTTGATGCGGTTTTCTGTACCCTCTAATTGTGCTTGTAATTCAGAGAAATTCTCCGTTGCACGCAATTGTGGATAATTTTCAGCCACAACCATTAAACGAGATAAAGCGCCGCCCAACGAAGATTGAGCTGCTTGATATTTTTGCATATTCTCAGGACTTAAGTCCTTCGCATCTAATTTCACTTGTGTTGCAGATGCACGCGCTTCGATGACAGCAGTCAATGTAGACTTCTCGAAATTCGCTACCCCTTGTACCGTTTTGACCAAATTCGGGATTAAATCCGAACGTCTTTGATACGCACTTTGTACGTTTGCCCAAGAAGCCTTTACCTCTTGATCACTTGTGGCCATGCTATTTCTCGATCCAATACCCCAAAAAATCACCAAAGCAACTACGCCTAAACCAATCCAAATTTTCTTATTCATTGTTTTAAAATTTAAGGTTTTTTTGTCCCCGCAAAGGTATGCATAATTACAGTTCCCCTACGAATTTTTCCATCAAAATGCTTTTTCAAGGATAAACGTTCCTTTTCCCTCCATCAATTTATTTTTATCTTGCCACTATGTTACAAAATCTTCCCAATCCGCCACGCGCAACAGAAATTTCCAACGCATTAACGATTCACGGTGATGTCCGACAAGACCCCTATTTTTGGCTAAATAAACCCGAAGATCCGTTGGTTATCGAGTACCTAACTCAAGAAAATACCTACACCGAACAAGTATTAAAGCCCACAGAAAACCTTCAAACCGAATTATTCGAGGAAATGAAAGGGCGTATGGTCGCAGATGAACAATCGGTACCCTATTTCAATGGCAAAGATTGGTTCTACCACCGCTACGAAAGCGACGGAGAATATCCTCTTTACTGCCGAAAAAAAGGAAACCTCGATGCTCCCGAAGAAATACTTTTGCACGGAAACCAACTCGGTAAGGAAGAGGCCTATTTCGCCGTAGGTGGTTTGGCATTGTCCGACAACGAACAAATTCTTGCCTACGCAACCGATACGGTCAGCAGGCGCAATTACACGGTCTATTTTAAAAACATGGGGACGGGTGAATTATTGGCCGACAAAATTGAAAATACCGAAGGGGGGTCCTATGCGTGGTCAGCGGATTCAACCTATTTTTTCTACTTATTGCGTGACCCGCAAACCCTATTGGCCTCTAAAGTCTACCGCCATCAAATGGGCACTTCCGCTGCAGAAGATGTGTTAGTTTACGAGGAGAAGAACGAGGAATGTTACATGGGGCTGAGTAGGAGCAAGTCGAAGGAATATATCTTTTCGGTTTCGAGCCAACAAGGCGTTTATTCGGAATATCGGATTTTAAAGACTGACAATCCAACAGGCAAATTCGAGGTGTTTCATCCCGGTGAGCGAGGTTTGGAATATTTCATTGAACATCAGTCGGATCGCTTTTTGATTCGGACAAATTTTCAAGAGTCAACGAATTTTCAATTAATGGCTTGTGCGGTCAATGGCCCGACGGACAAATCGCAATGGCAAACGGTCGTCGCCCATCGTCCCGATGTTTTCTTAGAGGATTTTGATGCGACCACGGAATGGATTGCACTGGAAGTTAAGACCAATGGATTATCCCAAATTCAACTGATTCAGGGGGAATCCAATGCTTTCATCCGGATGGACGAAGATGTTTTTCAAGTCAATATTGGCATAAATGCCCATTATCGGAGTCATACCCTTCGCTACCATTACACCTCATTAACCTGTCCAAATTCCGTTTTGGATTACGATGGAGCCACCCAAAAATCAACCTTACTGAAGGAAGATCGCGTACTAGGCGATTTTGACGAAAATGAATACCAGTCGGAGCGCCTATGGGCCACCGCCCGTGACGGCGTACAAGTTCCCATCTCACTCGTTTACAAAAAAGGCTATCAAAAAGGGCCATTGTTATTATATGCCTACGGTTCATATGGATACAGCATGGATCCTTATTTTTCTTCGAGCCGACTTTCCTTATTGAATCGTGGATTTGCGTTTGCGATCGCACACATACGTGGCGGGCAGGAAATGGGGCGCCACTGGTACGAAGAGGGGAAGATGATGCGAAAGAT
>CANHKE010000003.1 GCA_947461155.1 Cytophagaceae bacterium
CGAACGTAAAAATCGCTTACACGAGGTTGTTCGTTTGTCGGGTATTACCATTCCGATGGGTGATGAAGAAAAGCCGCTGACCATTAAGGTTGCGAGTATTCCAGCAGCAAAATTGCAGGTTTATTTTATTGATAATGAAGATTATTTTCAGCGCAAATATGTGTTGACCGATAAAGAAGACGCATTCTATGCCGATAACCATGAGCGTGCCATTTTCTTTTGCAAAGGTGCTTTAGAGACTGTAATTAAATTAGGTTGGTCTCCAGATGTAATCCATTGCAATGATTGGATGTCTAGTTTGGTTCCTTTGTATATTTCGACTTACTACCGCAGCCATCCGATTTTCAAGGATTCGAAAACTATTTTCTCACCACACAATTCGGGATTTGATTTTACGTTTTCATCCGATGACTTAAATGAGAAAGTGAAAATTGGCGACATGGATGATAGTGAATTATCTAGTTTGCAATCAGCTGATTATGCTGCATTTATTAAAATTGGGGCAGAGTTTGCCGACAAAATTGTATCCTTAGAAAATGCGGATAATACCCGTATCCAATCGATTATTGATGAATTTCAAGATAAAACCTTCCAAAATATTGCCGACAATGACCTCGATTTCTTCGAAAAAGCCTACATTGAACTGGCCGGCAATTAAATGGTTGGGGATCATTTCCCTCTTTCTTGCTTCATGCGATACACCTAAAGAAATTGGTGCTGATTTATTCAGCGTTGAAGTAGGATTGAATTATACAGATACCCTTAAAGTCGAGTCTGCCACTGTTCTCGTAGATTCAATTCAGACCGGCGCTTCTGGCTCATTTTTAGTGGGTTCGTATCAGCATCCTGAATTGGGGACGTTCCAGTCTTCCATTTTTGCCCAAATTTCTAATGCGGATACGCTGACGTCGAAAAGTACTTCAGTAATGGATTCTGTGCGGATGCACTTGGTTTATGCGGGTTATCAAGGTGATACGTTGCAAGCGCAAACAGTATCCATTTATAAATTGAAGGATAGTTTAAGTCTTTCTGGAACGTATTTCACGAATTCTAGTTTGGCATTTGATGCCAATCCCGTGGCGACGCACACATTTAAACCTCGTGTTATTCGCGCCCGTTCTACCAATGGGGATTCGTTGAAATTAGATACATTATCGTTTCGGATGTCCACCGCCTGGGGAAATGAATTAATCAAAAATTATTCAGATAAAACCTTATCGGGCGGTGGTAAAACCTTTAGAGCCGCCTTTCCTGGTTTACACATAAAATCCACAAGTGCTTCAAAAGCCGCTTTATTATCCTTTTCACCAAGTTATTCGCGGATGACCTTGTATTGGCATAACCCAGGGGATACAACAAAATATTATTTGAACTACTATTTTAGTTTATCGAATGCCCTTTCTGCTGAAGTGCAGGCGCGATTCAATAAGTTTCAAATTGCGCGAACAGGCGCATTGGCAGCACTACTCAAACCTGGAGATGTGATTGCTTCTACCAAAACTAATAATACCACATATGTACAGTCGGGTTCAGGAATTGTTACGCGTTTGAAATTACCAACACTCTTGAATTTGAAAGGCAATAACAATGTGGCCGTTAATAAGGCTGAATTGATTCTTTCAGGTGTCGACGGTCTTGACTTGAATAATACCTTAGGCCAATTAACTTTGATTCAAGCGGATGGCAATAATAAGCCCATTCGGAATGCATATGGCTTGGGCTATGTGATTACGGAAGGTGGAGCCGGAATTCAAACAGCTAATTACAACGCATCTTTTAATACCTATACGTTCAATATTACCACGGAATTGCAGTCCATTTTAGCTGGACGCAAATCAAATATGGGGTATTTATTGACTCCTTCGCTGGCAAGTTCATCTGCAGGGACAACAAAAATGGTCAGCGAAAGCGCCAGGTTTGTTCCGTTAAATGCGCTGAAAGCAAAGTTGCGTGTATATTATACCTATATTGCCAAATAAAATTAGGCAAGATGTCGGTTTCAAAAACAGACTTACGGGTAAGTTTGATCCAAACTGATTTAGTTTGGGATAATCCTTCTTCTAATTGCGCGCAATTAGAAGAGCAACTCATTTCTTTAGTTGGCCAAACAGATCTCATCATCCTTCCTGAAATGTTCACGACAGGGTTTAGTATGTCGTCCTCCCATGCGGAAATACCACAAGGACCAAGTACTAAATGGATGCAAATGCAAGCCAAACGCATCGATGCCCTTGTTCTTGGTAGTTTAAAAATCAAAGAAAAATTTGGCCTCGTTAATCGCTTGGTCGCTGCTTTTCCCGACGGAACCATACAAACCTATGACAAAAAGCACTTATTTCGGATGGGCAATGAGCATGAAAGCTATCATCCAGGTTCCGAAAAATTAGTGATCACGTATCATGGTTGGCGGATTGCGCCGTTTATTTGTTACGATTTACGTTTCCCTGTTTGGTCTAGAAATGTCGACTTAGGCTATGATTTAGCCATTTATGTGGCCAATTGGCCCGCCTCACGTGCCCATGTTTGGGATGTTTTATTAAAAGCGCGCGCCATTGAAAATTTAGCTTATGTGGCTGGAGTGAATCGCATTGGTACCGATGGAAATGAGCTAACATACAACGGACATTCTACCGTCATTTCGTTTAAAGGAGAGGAATTGATTCCAATAGATGCCTTAGCTGGGGTCAAACAAATGCATCTCAATCTAAATGCCTTGCGCGAATTTAGAGCTGCATTTCCTGCGCATTTAGATGCGGATTCTTTTCAGCTTATTTAGTCTTATCTTGAAAGAAAGCAGCGAGACCACCAGGATACGCTTTCGCTTCATTCATGCCGCAGTCTGCCAATAATTCCCCTTGATTAATCAATAGGATTCGATCGCAAATACTTTCTACTTCACTTAATAAGTGACTGGAGAATATAATTGTTTTATCCGCTTTCAACCCATGGATTAATTGCCTGATTTCTTCCATTTGATTTGGATCTAATCCACTCGTTGGTTCATCTAAAATCAGGATATTGGGATCGTGAAATATCGCCTGAGCAATACCGATTCGCTGCTGATAGCCTTTGGAAAGTTCTCCGATTTTTTTGGATGCTTCGCGCGTGAGGCCAACTAATTCAATGACTTCTTGCGTACGCTTTTCAATTTTGTCTGCGGAGTATCCATGAATTTGGCCGATAAACGATAAAAACTCTTTTACGTACATGTCTGGATAGACCGGATTGTTTTCTGCGAGATAGCCGATGTGTTTTTTAAATTCTACCGATGCTGCATGAGATTCAAATCCATGAATTTGCGCGGAACCTTCGGTTGGGTTAAGTAGTCCCACCAGCATTTTAAGCGTACTTGATTTTCCTGCGCCATTCGGACCTAAGAAACCAATAATTTCGCCAGGCTTAGCTTGAAAATTAATGCCTTTTACAGCCCACTGCTGGCCATATTTTTTACCTAGATTCGAAACGTGGATGGGCATGTGCGTTGGTCTACATTTTATCTGACAAAGGTAGGAAAATGGGAACTAATTCTGATTACCTTTGTGTTTTCGTTTCAAAAATCAAACAGATGCAGGAGGAAGTTATACGTTTAGATCGTATTGAGGATGCCATTGAGGATATTCGTCAAGGCAAAATGATTATTGTTGCGGACGATGAAAATCGGGAGAACGAGGGTGATTTAATATGTGCCTCTGAGGCCATAACTCCCGAAATGGTCAATTTTATGATTCGGGAAGCACGCGGTTTAATGTGTGTCTCTTTAACGAATGAACGATGCGTTGAATTGGGTCTCGAAATGATGGTCAACCAAAATACGACCTCACATGAAACGCCATTTACCGTTTCCGTGGATTTATTAGGTAACGGATGCACCACAGGAATATCCGCACAAGATCGATCAAAAACAATCCAGGCATTGGTTGATCCGTCAACTAAACCCACGGATTTAGGTCGGCCAGGTCATATTTTTCCCTTGAAAAGTAGATCAGAAGGCGTTTTGCGTCGTACGGGTCATACAGAAGCGTCGATGGATTTTGCCAAACTAGCAGGATTTAAGCCCTCTGGTGTGTTAATCGAAATTCTAAATGAAGATGGCTCGATGGCACGTTTGCCAGATTTGCGTAAAATTGCCGATAAGTTTGATCTGAAATTGGTCACCATAAAAGATTTAATTGAATACCGCTTACATACGGAGTCATTGATTCAGCGTGAAATTGGTGTGGACATGCCTACGGAGTGGGGTCATTTTGATTTGATTGCGTACAAGCAAACGAATACAGGAGATACGCATTTAGCCTTAGTAAAAGGTTCTTGGGAAAAAGAGGAAGCTGTCTTGGTTCGCGTACATAGTTCATGTGTGACAGGTGATATTTTTGGGTCTTGTCGGTGTGATTGCGGTGGCCAACTCCATAAAGCGATGGAAATGGTGGAAAAGGCAGGAAAAGGGGTTGTCCTTTATATGTTTCAGGAAGGTCGAGGCATTGGCTTATTGAATAAATTGAAAGCGTATAAATTGCAGGAATTGGGGCGCGACACCGTTGAGGCAAATTTGGAATTAGGCTTTGCGATGGATGAACGTGATTACGGTGTGGGTGCGCAAATATTGCGTGATTTAGGCGTTCATAAAATTCGCTTGATTTCAAACAATCCGAAGAAGCGTGCCGGTTTACTAGGTTACGGATTAGAGATTGTGGAAAGTCTCCCGATTGAGATTCCGTCTAATCCGCATAATGAGGCGTATTTGACTACGAAGCGAGATAAAATGGGTCATACCATTTTAAAACCATAAAAAAAGGCTCCGAATAGGAGCCTTTTTTGTGTTTAGTTATTTCCAAGTATGATTGGGGTTTGTTTCCCACCTCCCATGATAATCACTTTCGCATTGGGTGATTTTGCGAGTTCCTTTTGCGCGATGATAGACTCATATTGCAATTGCTTATCGCTTAAGCCTGTTGAGAGAATCTTTTGATAATCTGCAATACCCTGTGCTTCTACGCGCTTACGCTCTGCTTCTTGCTTTTCCTTCTGCAGGACAAATTGCATTTTTTGCGCATCCTGTTCCGCATTAATTTTAGACTCAATCGTTTGCTTTACGGAATTCGGTAGATTGATATTGCGAATTAATAATTGTTCGAGAACCAGCCCGCGCTTTTTGAAGTTCTTTTCAATGTCCGCATAAATTCTTCCTTGGAATTCGTTCCGTTTTAATGAATACAGGCCAACGGCATCGTAATAAACAGCATTGTCCCGAATCATCGTACGCGTAATTGGACGTACAATTTTATCGCGGTAATCTTCGCCAATTTCTTTTAAGATACGCGGTGTTTCGGAGGGAAGGATGCGGTAGAGTACTGTTAAATCTACAACCACTTCTAGGCCATCTGCTGTTAATACGCGAATGGCATCATCACCTGAACGATCTCCTTCATCGTGCACGGCGGACATGGTATAGTTTTGTGTTTTGGTGTCGAAAATGGTTACACTGGCCAACGGGTTAACAAAGTTTAAACCACTTGTTAATGTTTGATTTTGCACTTTTCCGAAAATACTTTGAACACCTACTTCGCCTGCATTTACCTGTTTAATGGTGGAACTGGAAAGGCCCAGTAGGAACAGGACGATGGCTGCAATGCGTAATGGATTCGCGTATTTGGAGAAAATGAAATTCGGATTTGCGATGGCGCGGCTAGCAATGAATAAAATGACGCCGATGAATATAAAAAACATATGTTTATTGATTTTACGTGTTGTCTCAGAGAGAACACAATAGTACAATTAAATTCGCAAATAAAATATGCGGACGTACAGATTATAAGTTTCTTGATCTACTGATTTGGGGACGAAATATTGGTAAAAAATCCCTAATTTTGAATATGATTGAGATCAAAAATATACATAAGGAATTTGATGGCCGGGTCGTATTGAATGATATTAATGCTGTTTTTGAACAGGGGAAAGTTAATATGGTGATTGGTGGGAGTGGTACCGGTAAATCTGTTCTGTTAAAATGTATGATTGGCATTCTTGTTCCCGAGCAAGGTAGCGTGCTATATGATGGACGCGATTTTATCAAGTCCGATATCGATCAAGTGAAAGAAATTAGACGCGAAATGGGCGTGCTGTTTCAAGGCGGTGCGCTATTTGATTCAAAGACCGTTTTGGAAAATGTGCGTTTCCCATTGGATACATTGACCTCTCAAAGTTTGGATGAAAAGAATGCACAAGCGATGTTGTGTTTGCAGCGCGTGGGCTTGGAGGCTTCTGCCAATCAAATGCCTTCCGATATATCGGGTGGTATGAAGAAACGGGTAGGGATTGCGCGTGCAATCGTCATGAATCCCAAATACTTATTTTGTGATGAGCCAAATTCCGGTTTAGACCCGTTGACCGCAGTTAAAATTGATTTATTGATTCAACAGATCACAAAAGAGTTTCATATGACCACGGTCGTGATCTCGCATGACATGAATTCCGTGATGCGCATGGGGGAATACATTATGTTTTTAAAAGATGGAAAAAAGGTCTGGGAAGGGAATAATCAAAACTTAATGTCCACCGATGTGCCATCTTTGCAAGAGTTTTTATCGACCAAACTGACTTAACATGCCCTTTTCAAAATCGGCTCCACCCGTATTCGAACATGTTTCCATGCGTCCTTACAATACGTTTGGATTGGACGTTGAAGCCCGGTATTTTGTGGAAATCAATCACTTGCAGGAATATATACAACTCTTAAATGAGGGAAAATATGCGCACGTCAAGCATTTTTTTGTAGGTGGTGGTAGTAATCTATTATTAACACAAAACCTAGATGCGCTCGTCGTAAAAATTCAGTTGGAAGGGATTGAAGTGGTAGATGAGAATGATACACATATTTGGGTAAATGCTGGTGCGGGTGTGGTTTGGCATGATTTTGTCCAATATACCGTTGACCATCACTGGGCTGGTATTGAGAATTTATCCCTTATTCCGGGGACGGTCGGTGCAGCTCCCATGCAAAACATCGGGGCTTATGGCGTCGAAATTAAAGATACGTTTGACCATTTGGAAGCCCTGAATTTAAGTTCTTTGACGGTGGAACGATTTGATGCGGAAGCCTGCCAATTTGGATATCGGGAAAGTTATTTTAAACATGCCGGTAAAGGGCAGTATTTAATAGCATCGGTCTGTTTTAAATTAGCGAAAAAACATTCGCCCAAAATAGCTTATGGAGCGATTCAGGATGTATTAGCTGCTAAAGGTATCGAAAATCCGGGTATTCGAGATGTGGCTGATGCGGTGATTTCGATCCGACAAAGCAAATTGCCGGATCCGAAAGAAATAGGAAATTCGGGGAGTTTTTTTAAAAATCCGACGGTGTCAGCAACTGAAGCAATTCGTTTGCAGGAATCATTTCCGGGTATTCCGCATTATTCGGTACCAGGAAGTACCGATATTAAATTTCCTGCTGGTTGGTTCATCGAACAAGCGGGATGGAAAGGGTATCGTTCCGGTGACGCAGGTGTGCACAAAAATCAAGCACTTGTGTTAGTCAATTATGGTCAGGCAACTGGTCTTCAGATTAAAGAATTATCGGAACAAATTAAGGCGTCCGTTTTAGCGAAGTTTGGTGTCCCATTGGAAACCGAAGTAAATATCATCTAATATGCAATTACCTAGTTTAGCGTCCATCGGTAAAGGACCTTTTTTTTTAATGGCCGGAAGTTGTGCCATTGAAAGCAATGATTTGGCTTTTGAAATCGCGGAGAAGATCCATGGGATCACAAAATCCATGGGTATTCCCTTTATTTTCAAAGGTTCATACCGCAAAGCGAATCGCACGAAAATTGATTCGTTTACGGGAATTGGGGATATCAAAGCCTTAGAGATTTTAAAGGCTGTGGGCGCGCATTACGATTTGCCTACCGTGACCGATATCCACGAAAGCGCTGAAGCAGCGATGGCTGCGGCGTATGTGGATGTGTTGCAAATACCGGCTTTCTTATGCCGACAAACCGATTTGTTAGCCGCAGCAGCTCAAACTGGCAAGGCGGTGAACATCAAGAAAGGCCAATTTATGTCCGGTGCGTCCATGAAATTTGCGGTAGAAAAAGTATTACATGAGAATCCGAATGCTCCGGTTTATTTAACAGATCGTGGTAATTCCTTTGGATATGGAGATTTAGTTGTTGATTACCGTAATTTACCTGAAATGGCAGCTTTTAGTGTGCCGGTGATTATGGATTGTACCCATTCGTTGCAGCGGCCCAATCAAGGAAGTGGTGTCACAGGCGGGCAACCTGCTTTAATTGAAACGATTGCAAAAGCGGCCATTGCCGTGGGCGCTGATGGATTGTTTATCGAAACCCATCCGAATCCTTCCGTTGCTAAATCAGATGGTGCGAACATGCTTCCTTTGGATCAATTGGAAGGTTTATTGGAGAAATTACTTAAGGTACGCGAAGCGATCGTTTAGTAGTGATAAACCGCTTGCACCGTTAGATCTGTTTTGTGTGCACTTTCAATCTTATCTAAGCCAGAACCAATGGTTTCCTTCGTGAAATACTGGGTTCTGGCTATTTTTACGCCTAATTCCCAATGTTTATTCGGTTCGTATGCGGCTAAAAATACGTTTCGCATACTGGGGTCATAATAGGCCGGCAGACTAAAGGAATAGGGTAAGGTGGGTTCATACGCGTATAATCGCGTGTCATAACTGGGTGTTTGAATGCATGCGACGCGCATCTGGATTTTCCAAGGTCTTTTTGCGTATTTTAGGTCATGTAGCCACAGGCTGCCCAATTCGTTTTGTTTGGAGGAGTGGAGGTAGTTGAACATAAGCCGACTATGCCAACTCACATGTTTGGTTAGATTTTTATGTACGTCAATACTCGTCTGGATTTGGTTTTGGCGCTGTTCCGAACTGATGGATTGATTCGTCCATTTCAGCTGTAGAAAATATTGCCCTTTCTTTTTTCGGTCCCATTGAAACCGACTGAGTGTTTCCATGCCCCAGGCGCCATCGAATGCATGGGAGAAATTCCGTTTTGGGAAATAAAAATAGTCGACATACGAGGATAATCGTTGGTATTTTGACACCTGAAATTGATTGCCTATAAATAGGCCTAATTCATTTTTTGTTTGGGAGCCTTCGCCAAGTCCTTGCGCTCGGGGACTAAAATATCCGGATTCATAATACCTTAGTAAACTAGAAAAGTCTACTTTCTGGGAAAAGGGAAATGCGACCGATTCCATGAAGGCGAATGCATTTGGGCTAGCCAAGGCAAACTCGCCCGCCATGATCACGTGTTTCCAAGCCATCTGGTGCGCGACTGAAAAATTGTTTAAGCGATCGCCTTGCCAATCCGATTGATTATAGGTTTGGGTATTTCGCTTGGGGAAATTCCATCGATGTTTTGTTTGTGCCAGGCTTATATGACCGTTTTTGAGTAGCCATTGCAACTGAATTCCCCAGGCCTTTTCTTGGATGGTTTGTTTATTAGCTAGTTCCGTCACCGTCCGGTGATTCCCATCAGTATCGATGCTTCGGTAAAAACGAACTGCTGAACTATCCGAATAGATATGTGCATCTAGTCGATTGGAAGAAATAAAAGTAGACAATCGGAACGCGTTCCATTTCGTTTGTAGACTCATGCCCCGGTAAAAATTGGCTTCGCTACCAGAAGAATAGGGGAGGTTTCCCAAATCATATTTTTGGGTGGCTCGTATGCTCTCATATGTCTTGCCTAAGGAAAAACCACCGGACTGGATAAGTCCTTGGCCCCATTGATTCATAAAGTCGCCTAGAATCAATTTATCGATCCAACTAGCTGGTTTTATTTCGAGGTAATAGCTGGAAAAATCAGCCATCCCGGTTTCCCCTGGATCTTTTTGAAGGATGAATCCACCACGCAATCGTGCGTTCCATTTACCTCGGTAACGGATGTTTTGCGCATATGGATTGCCGATGTACCGACTTTTACTGTGGGAGGTGATGGGGCTAAATCCGAGTTTTTCTTCAAGTGTTCGTTCATATTTCACCAGGAGTTGATGGCTTATTTCCGCTGCCTGATACCATTTTTGAGGGCTTGGGTCACAATTTAGGTAGCCAATCGTATTTTGTAGGGTTTCGACGTCCCACCCCGCGACGACTTGAAGTTCATGCATGGATAGAAACGGGCCATTGGAGTCTCGATAGGCAATTAAGTTGGCAATTTGATTCTCCGTCAAAAAAGGTATTTCGCTGAGTTCGTTTGCGGTGACGCGATTGATGTGAACCGGATTTTGCTGTAAAAACTGCATCCGCGTTTGTTCGACTTCGAGTACAGAGTCAGGGATTGGTGTTTGCGCAAGTGCTGCCCAGGGCAGGAGAAATATAAATAAGAAGCGCATCGGTTAGCTTTTTTCGAAGCTAGCTGATGCGCTCAAGTATTTGATTGGAAAAACTGATAATAAAAATCAGTTAGTTGAATTTTCGATCGACCAGAATGTAGAACTCGTTCCATGTGTCTTCGTTGGCAATGTGGAGATATTGCCCGAACGCCCCTTCAATTTCCGATTTCCACTGGGTTGCTGTTGCTTGGTTATCAACAAATTCAACAAGGCGCTGAAATTCGTCTGCGTTCCCATTAAATAAATCTTGAATGAAATTTAATTTTTGAAATAAGGAAATACTTTCCCAAAGTGATTGGGTCATGTTGATTTCCACCATGTTTTTTAACGAGTTATCGCTTACCTGAATCGTGTCTAGCACCTTTTCTTCGGGGGATTCGGCATGCAATTCATTGATGGATTTGATGTTTTCCGTTTCGGTCGCAGCTAATTCGGGCAAATCGTCTGTAACCTCAAAATAGTCGGGGATGGTTTCAGCAATAGGTGCTATTTCCTCCTCCAATTCCTCTAGCACTGGAATTTCGGGTTCAATGCTCGTTTCTTCAGCAGCTAATTCGACTGTTTCTTCGGGTATTTCAGGAAGCGAATCGCTTGGTGATGCGTAATAGATATCCGCGGTCAATAATTCGGCGAAACTAGGTATTTCCTGTGTTGTGGCTGCCATTTCGGAACCTATGGACGCGATCCAACCTTGCCAAATAAAATCAGGTAACATGACATGAGGCAAAAGCAAGTTTACGGCTGATTGCCATTTTTCTTGCATCCGAGCATGTTGCCAATCAAAGTTGGGTAGTTTTTCGGCCAGCGTAACGTCGGATAATTGGTGCAATAATTCCTCTTGCATGATTTCCAAGATTTCAGGAGATACGTCTGACTGAATGATTTCTTGGAAAGTGACGGTAGCTTCGTCACTGTTGTAGTAATGAAGGAAAATATTAGGCGTCTGCATGTGTACGTTATTTAATGGCTAAAACTTCGCAGGCTTTCATGGCTGCATTTTGTTCTGCTTTTTTCTTTGAATATCCTTTACCGGTACTGATGTTTTCACCTTCTAACAAGACGATAGCGGTGAATTCTTTATCGTGGTGCGTACCTTCTTCATCTAAGGCAAATTGTACCTTTTTTCCTTCTTTCTGTGCCCATTCGATCAGCAGAGATTTGAAGTTTGGATTATTTTGAACGACGGTATCAAGGTCAAAATATTGGGTTAGTATTTTTTTAACCACGAATTTTTGTGTGAACGCGAAACCTTTGTCTAAATATACGGCGCCGATAAACGCTTCAAGCGCATCGCCATACATGCTAGAACGTGACATGGAACTGCGTTTTAAGCTTTCATATTCGATGACTTCTTCCAGCCCTAATTTGCGCCCTAATACATTCAATGATTCCCGACTGACCATGCGTGACCGAATTTCTGTTAGGAATCCTTCATCTTTGAATGGGAATTTTTGGAATAAATAACTGGCTGTGATCATCCCAAGCACCGAATCACCTAAAAATTCGAGGCGTTCATTGGATTCTTTATAGGATTTGGCAACCGATTCTTTTGAGGCAGAGGCATGTAAAAAGGCTAGTCGGTACAAATTTAAATTTGACGGACTAGCCCCTATAAGGTGTTTGACTGATTTATAAAGGTGCTTCTCGCGTTCGTCTTTGGGTTTCTGAAAGAACAAGAAAAACGGCGAAATAAACCTCATAAACTATATTTTTCTAAAGATGACAGTTGCGTTGTGTCCTCCAAAACCAAAACCATTACTCAATGCCACGTTGATTTCACGAGATTTACCCACATTTTCTGTCAAGTCGATGCGCTGATCAATTTCCGGATCGCGGTTAAATACGTTGATCGTAGGAGGTACAAACTGATGTTTGATCGCTAATACGGATGCCACGGCTTCTACAGCGCCAGCACCACCTAATAAGTGACCTGTCATCGATTTTGTGGATGAAATAGACATTTTGTAGGCATGATCACCAAAACAATCTACGATTGCCTTAATCTCTTGCGGATCTCCGATTGGTGTAGATGTTCCGTGGGTATTGATGTAATCTACTTCTTCGGGTTTGATCTGAGCATCTTCCAATGCGTCGATCATCGATAATAATGCGCCATATCCATCTGGATGTGGTGCGGTAATGTGATGGGCATCAGATGAGAATCCGCCACCAATTAATTCAGCATAAATTTTAGCACCACGGGCTTTCGCGTGCTCATATTCTTCTAAAATAAGTGCTCCGGCGCCTTCTCCTACCACAAATCCATCCCGGTCTACGTCATATGGACGTGAAGCGGTTGTTGGATCATCATTACGCGTAGACATGGCATGCATGGCTGTAAATCCGCCAACGGACGCAATGGTCACTGGGGCTTCCGAACCACCCGTTACACAAACGTTAATGCGGCCTGTGCGGATGTAATTAAATGCGTCGATAATCGCGTTGTTAGCTGAAGAACAGGCAGAAACGGTGACGTAGTTTGGTCCGCGGAATCCATTGCGGATTGAGATTTGACCTGAACTAGAATCGGCAATCATCTTAGGGATGAAAAAGGGATTGATTTTCGGTGTTCCATCTCCTTGTCCGAAATAAATCATCTCGTCTTCAAAGGTTTTTAGGCCACCGATTCCCGATCCCCAGATTACGCCCACTTTATTTTTGTTTAATGTTTCCATGTCGAACGCCGCATCTGCAATCGCTTCATCGGCAGCAATCACCGCATACTGGGTGAATGGATCCATTTTTCTAGCTTCTTTGGTATTGATGTAATCTTCAACCTTGAAGTCTTTTAGTTCACAAGCAAAACGAGTTTTAAATTTCTCCGCATCAAATCGGGTGATCGGTGCACATCCACTTGTTCCAGCCGCAAGACCTTCCCAAAATGTGTCAACCGTATTTCCAATTGGTGTTAGGGCTCCTAGACCCGTTACTACTACGCGTTTTAACTCCATAAGATGAATTTTAATAGACTAGGTTGCAATAAAAAATGTCAATTAGTAACGGGTATTAACTTAGGATTACCTCCGAAGGAACTACCATGTACCAATTGACATCATTTTTTATCGTAATTCGATTACTTTGCGTTTTCTTCCAAATAAGTAACTGCTTGTGCTACTGTTTGGATGTTTTCAGCTTGGTCATCTGGGATAGAAACATTGAATTCTTTTTCAAATTCCATGATCAATTCTACCGTGTCTAAGGAGTCAGCTCCCAAATCGTTTGTGAAAGATGCCTCAGGAGTAACTTCTGATGCTTCTACACCTAACTTCTCAACGATGATGCTCTTAACTTTTTCTGCAATATCTGACATTTTATAAATATTTTGGGGTTCAAAAACGATGCAAAGATTAGAATTAAATGTTAGAATATCAAACAAATTTTATTCCATTTTGCACTTTAAATACATTTATTGGGACAATAATAATTCTTTTTTAAAAATATTCAACTGCACGAGACTGTTTCGCTTAAAAACAGAGGGATGCGGCACCTAATAATCCAGCATCATTTCCCAATAATGCCTTTTTAATGGTTAATTTTTCTAGGTAGGCTGGTGTCAGCCAATAGTTTAATTGCTTCTCCATACTTGGTAAAATAAAATCATAAGATGCAGATAAGCCACCGCCAATGAATATATTTTTGATGTCAAGGATACGAATGAGTGAAACCAACATATCACCTAGTAAGGTGCCCACCTCATCCCAAATGGCCAGTGCTAGTGCATCGCCTTCTTCTGCAGCTACCACTAATGCGGTGGTAGAAATCGTTCCATCTGCCGCTAAAACCGTGCTACCCGTATAGGCTGCGCGCATTTCCGTAGCTAATTGCAAGAGTTCTTTTTTTCCTACGTTGCGTTCTAATACTTTGCCATTTTTAGACGGCACATGCCCGGGTTCCATCGCGTTTCCATCCCCACCTAAGAATATTTTACGGTCGATAACCGCTGCTCCACCTACGCCAGTACCCAAAGTAATAAATACAAAGTCTTCGGGCATGGTATTCTTTTCTGGTGAGAAGTAAAATTCACCTAAAGCCGCTGCATTGGCATCATTTTCCATGAAAAATTCATGCTCTGGGAATCTTTTCTCTAACATATCGATCATGGGCGATCCGTCAATTTCCGGAATCGCTGTGATTTCAATCAAGGTGCGGCGGTTTTTAGTTAAAATTCCAGGTAGTCCGATGCCAATTTTTTTGACATTTTTATGTTGGTATAACTGCAAAGCAATCGCATCAGCTAAGCGATCCAAAAAATGCTGTGATTCGCGCCAAGTGGCGGTATCGTAGCTTTGAAAGTTATTGATTTGGCCTGTGTCGGAATGTACAATACCCATTTTTACGCCGGTACCACCTACATCAATGCCTAAATATTCTGCTGCTGACATGTAATTCGATTAAAATGAAAGTCTAATTTCCTGATTTTTCATGTCATTTTCAAATCTGATGCGGATCAATTATAGATTCGCTCCAATTTTTCCATGATTTGGGCGACTCCTGGGCAGATTAACGCATTTTTTTGCGTCAGTGCCATGATGCCTTGCATGTTTTTCCGATTGGTGTGTGGGTATTCCCGACAGGCCTTTGGACGGTGCTCGTAGATTTGGCAGGTATTATCTTCTAAGGTTAAAAAGGGGCAAGGAGCAGCTGGATAAACCCAGTCGCCATCGGAATCTTTGATTAAATATTGATCCAAAAATTGGGCCACCTTCATCTTGAGCAGGTGAGCCACGCGTTGAATATCCGTTTCATTCCACATCGGGCTCGTTGTCTTGCAACAATTACCGCATGTTAAGCAATCCAATGTTTCAAAAACAGCATCATGGGCTTTCTCGAATTGCATATCAAGATCCCTCGGCTTTTTCGCCTTGATGCGTTGGAATACTTTTTTGTAACTCGGATCTTTCGGCATGCTTAGATGGCAGCTTGGAAGCAGGCGCGACAGCGTGCTTGATAGGTTTCTGTTTCGCCTAATAAAACGGTTTCTTCCTTATCCACAATGCGGTAGGAATAATGGGCTACAGCGCCACATTGCACGCATACGGCATGTACTTTCGTGACATATTCGGCAATTGCCATTAATTTGGGCATCGGGCCAAAGGGAATCCCTTTGAAATCCATATCCAAACCTGCAATGATAACGCGCTTTCCTTGATTCGCGAGTAAATTGGCCACTTCCACAATCGAATCATCGAAAAACTGCACTTCGTCAAGGCCGACTACATCGCAGTCTCCGGCTAATAGCAAAATTTCACTTGCACTTAAAACGGGTGTCGATCGGATCGAATTTTGGTTGTGCGAGACAATATCTTCATCATGATACCGGGTATCTGAAGCGGGCTTGAAAATCTCAACACGTAGTTGCGCAATTTTAGCGCGTTTTAAACGGCGAATTAATTCTTCCGTTTTACCAGAAAACATCGAGCCACAGATTACCTCAATCCATCCGAGGGATGGTTTGGTTTGTGCGGATTTGGAATGGGTGGGTTCTAAAAACAAGGGCGTAAAAAGCCCCTGATGGTGATCAGGGGCTAAGAAAATGGCGTATTATTTCGAAGTAAAAGTAGCGGAGAAATATTCACGATTCATACGTGCAATATTCTCTAGCGAAATGCCTTTCGGACATTCTGCTTCGCAAGCACCTGTATTTGAACAAGCTCCAAATCCTTCTTCGTCCATTTGGGCTACCATCGCTTCAGCACGCTTAGCTGCTTCTACTTTACCTTGCGGTAAAAGCGCTAATTGTGAGATTTTAGCGGACGTAAATAACATGGCTGATGCATTTTTACATGCGGCTACACAAGCACCACATCCGATACAAGCTGCTGCTGCGAACGCATCATCTGCGTCTTCTTTTGGAATAGGCAAGTTGTTCGCATCTTGTGCATTACCGGTATTAACAGAAACGAATCCACCTGCCGCAATAATGCGATCAAATGCGGAACGATTCACGACTAAGTCTTTGATCACTGGGAAAGCACTCGCTCGCCAAGGCTCCACCGTAATGGTTTCACCATCTTGGAATGAACGCATGTGCAATTGGCACGTGGTAACACCGCGGTTAGGTCCGTGTGGACGACCGTTAATGTACATCGAGCACATACCGCAAATTCCTTCGCGGCAATCGTGGTCGAATGCGACTGGATCATCTCCTTCTTCGATCAAACGGTTGTTTAACACGTCAATCATTTCCAAAAATGACATATCAGTGGAGATGCCACTTACTTGATAAGTTTCAAACTTACCAGCTACAGCTGCATTTTTTTGTCTCCAAATTTTGAGTGTCAGGTTTAAATGTCCTTCCATTAGTTCGAATTATTTATAAGATCTCTGAGCAATTTTGATATTTTCGTATTTCAATTCTTCCTTGTGAAGCTCGAATTTTCCGTTTCCTTTATTCTCCCAAGCA
This sequence comes from Cytophagaceae bacterium, assembly GCA_947461155.1. Taxonomy (GTDB): domain Bacteria; phylum Bacteroidota; class Bacteroidia; order Cytophagales; family Spirosomataceae; genus Aquirufa. The sequence continues at coordinate 16,772 of CANHKE010000003.1, forward strand.
GCCACGTACGCATAATTTTCATCATCGCGTAACGCTTCGCCATCTTCGGTTTGATATTCTAAGCGGAAGTGACCTCCACAACTCTCGTTGCGGTCGAGTGCATCGATACACATCAACTCACCTAATTCTAAGAAGTCGGCCACACGACCAGCTTTTTCTAATTCAGGGTTTAGGTTATCGATTTCACCAGGAATTTTTACATCTGACCAAAATTCCTTTTGCAAGGCTTGGATTTCTTTAATGGATGCTTTTAATCCTTCTGCACTACGGGCCATACCGCATTCATCCCACATGATTTTACCTAAACGCTTGTGGAAATAATCAACGGGCTTAGAGCCTTTGATATTCATTAACGTGTCTCCGCGATC
>CANHKE010000004.1 GCA_947461155.1 Cytophagaceae bacterium
AAGGCTAAACACATCGATTAATTTCCGCCCAACCATTTATGGCGCAATTTCAATTGCGCTTCCGAAGGTTTTTCTACAGACTGAATCGCGAACGATTTCAATGGCGTTTGGCCAATAGTCAAATCAAACGTTCGTTCTATTCCATCTCTTTTTACGCGAAATTTCAAAACATCACCTACTTTTTTGTCGGCAAGCAACTTATCAACCCCCGCAAAATCAACTTGATTCACTTGCACGATTTCATCGCCTACATTTAATCCCGCTGCGAATGCTGGACCTGCTTTATAAATCGAGGTAATCCGACCTACATTAACATTGAAACCTAAAAATGGAAGTGATTTACCTGCATTGGCATCGGTCCATGCATATCCAAATTGATTGAACATGCCCGCATAATCGGGTGATTTTACCCCATAAATATGCTCCTTGAAGAAAGTAGCCGCAGACGTTCCAGCTACGGTGCTAAATGCATTTTCTAATTCTGCATCCGTAAAACCGCGTCCTTGTTTCAGGTAATAGGTTTGATATAAAAGTTTGAAAACGTCGTCTATCGATTTTGTTCCTTTGGTTTGGCTAATGATCCACATATTCAAAACGCCACCTAAGATGGATCCTTTTTCATAGTATGAAATCGTTGAATTGCGTGAGTTCTCATTCGGGCGGTAATACTTGATCCACGCGTCCCAGCTCGCACCGGCGGCAGATTCCACATGACTACCTGGCGTATTTTCTACGTTGGCAATTTCAACAGCCAGATTTTGAATATACGCATCCGTGGGTACTAAACCCATGCGCTGCGTAATGACATCCGCCATATAGTCTGTAATTCCTTCCGAAAACCAAAGGTTGTGTGTGTAGTTTTCGTTTTCATAATCAAATGGACCTAAAGCCATCGGACGAATGCGTTTCACATTCCATAAATGGAAATATTCATGAGCTAATAAACTTAAGACTCCTTGATAGCCTTTCGGAGTGTCATACGCATTTCGAGAAACAGAACAGGTTGTGGAATACAAATGCTCCAAACCACCCGTTCCGCGCTGAATGTTGTGCATGATAAATAAATAATGATCGCACGGATGCGCACCTACTACATTTTGGGCCTCTTGCGCCATCTTGGTAACATCGGCGATAAACTTCACTGAATCAACCTTCGTTTGACCAAAAAAAGCGATTTGATGCGGAATATTATTGACCTTAAAATCCCAAACTTTATGATTGCCAATTTCAATCGGCGAATCAATTAGTTCATCTAAATCTTTGGCGAGGTAATTAAATCCACCGACGTTCTTTAAAGCGGTAGAGACCTTTTTGAAGTCTTTATGTGGTATGATGCTTAATTCCTGAGGTCCTTTAGCAAATTGAGGCGCATACATCAAGACACTGGCGGGATTGATATAACCATGTACATCGTCTAAAAATGATGTGCGCACCGATAATTCATACGCATATACCAGGTAATTTACTTGGATTTGTTTCAAGCCAGGTTTTAAGGCAATGCGCCAGGTATTCTTAGACACCTTGGAAATGGATACCGCATTTCCTTGTGCGTTTGCTTGAACTTGCTCAACGTTACGCGCAAATTCCCGAATGAGGTAGGAGCCAGGCGTCCAAGCGGCCATCTTCAAATCGATGTATTTGGCTGTTTCCTTACTAACGTCTAAGGTCGTTGTTACTTCAAAGTAATGAGATTGGGGATTGGACATTTGAATGAGGTGCTTGATCGGCGCGGCGCTCAGTTCAAAACCCAGAAAAAACAGACTTATGAAAGCAAATTTCTTTAGATACATTGATTTATAGTTTATTAGGATGAAATAGAAAACCTAAAATTAGTAAAATAGGCCGTATCTCCTACGAAATAGCTATTAATTGGTCAGAAGCAATCAAAATAAATCAAAAGCCCCAAACAATAATTTGAAAGAAAAATCGTATTTTTGATTAAATGTGCATGTTGTAACCATTTTCAAATGAATAACCATTCAAGATCGATTCGCTGGATAACAGCTTTCCTTTTTTTCTGTGTGAGCTTGGGGGCTTTTGGCCAACAAACACTTAGTTTTAAAGACCATACCTTACATTTTCGTCAAGCCAAAGAATACTTTGATGCGAAGAATTATGTAGCTGCCCGAGAGGAATTCAATGCCTATCTCGGTAGTATTGAGCCTTTAAGTAATGAGCAAGCGGGTCAAAAGGTGTTGGCAGAATATTACATGACGATGTGTTCGTTATACATGAGCCAGCCGGAAGCGGAGATTTTAGCGGAGCGTTTTGTGGCGAATAATCCCGAACATCCACAAGCCATCAAGCTTTTACGTGGAATAGGTACATTTTTCTATGACAATGGTGATTATGCCAAGGCCGTTAAATACCTAAGCAAATCATCTGAAACGAATTTAGAAGCGAAATATAAATTAGCCGTTTCCTATTACGAACTTAAAAACTTCACGGAAGCCTTACCTTATTTCAATGAAATTAAGGTAGAACAAGAAGAAGAATATGCCCTTTCAGCGGCCTATTACGCCGCTGTTATCCAATTCAATGACAAACGTTATGCCGATGCCGCACCTGATTTCCAAAAAGCGGAAGGTAGTAGCAAGTACCGTCGGGAAATTCCAAATTGGATCGCACTTTGCTACTTTAACCAATCTAAATTCAATGATTTGTTGAATTACGCGGAACCGATATTAATCAAAAAGAACTCGGGATACCGTTTAGATGAATTATCACAGTTGGTGGCTGACGTTCAATTTAAATTAGAGCGCTTCGAAAAAGCAGCAAAAAGCTACGAGGTATTGATCAAAGCAACAGGTAATAAAATCAATCCGGTCTCACAATACCGCTTAGGTTATTCGTTATACCGTATCAAAAAATTCAATGATGCCGCTACGCAATTGAAAGGTTTAGCGAGTCAAAAGGATTCATTGGGCCAATATGCTGCATTTACGCTCGCACTTTCCCAATTAAACGCGGGTAATTTGGCTGCTACATTGGAGGCATTTGATTTGGCTAAAAATGTCAATTTCAATACGCAAATACAAGAAGAGGCGTATTACAATCACGCCAAAGTTCAGTTAGACCTGGGACGGGCTTCAGAAACCATTCAAGAAATCCAGGTTTTCACAACGAAATTCCCCAAAAGTAAATTTGCAGAAGAAGCCGTTGAGCTCGTGGCTGACGCTTTCTTACATGCAGACAACTTAAAGGTGGCCTTAGAATATTTACAAGGCCTATCGAACCGCTCACCAAAATTGAATGAAGCCTACCAGACATTAAGTTATAATTTGGGCGTTAGGGCTTATAATGAAGAGCACTTTGATGAAGCGATTAAGTTATTTGACATTTCAATTAACACGCCTCAAAAAGCACAATACACGCAATTAGCGCTACTTGGTAAAGCTGAGACCTTATCTCAATTGAAGCAATTCGAAGAGGCCATTGAATTGTATAATCCGTTGCTGACCGGTAAAGGACAAACCGAAGATTTTATCCAACAAGTCCGCATGGGTCTTGCGTTTGCCTATTTTAATACGAAGGACTTTACGAAGGCCAACAACCTGTTTAAGGCCTATGTAGATCGTTTAAAGGCTGCGCCTAATTCGAAAAACAATCCGGCAATCTTGATTCGTTTGGCAGATACCTATTTGATTTCGCGTAAGTATCAAGATGCCTTGACCTATTATTCCCAGGCGGCAGAGATTGCTAAAACGGAAAAAGATTATGCTTTGTATCAGAAAGGGATGACCTTGAGTTATTTGAATCGTGATGCGGAAGCAAGACAAACGTTCAAGCAAGTTCGCATGAACTTCCCAGATTCGAAATTTGCGGAAGATGCGATTTTCCAGGAAAACCTATTGTTGTTCAATGGCCATAAATACAAAGAGGCGATTGTAGGCTTTACGGAAATAATTGATGCCAAAACGAAGAGCGAGTACCTCGCGCAAGCCATTTTGAAACGTGCGCAAGCTTATACGAACAATGAGCAATTTGAATTAGCGCTGGCTGATTATAAGCGAATTGTTAATGAATTTTCTTCGGATAAAATTGCAAAAGATGCCTTGATCGGATTGCAAGAAAACTTGATCAAGGTGGGACGTCCGGAAGAATTTGGCCAAGTATTGGAAAATTATCAGGCAAGTCATGCGTCTGAATCCAATGATGCAGAAGCGATGGATTTGAAATATAGCGCAGCGAAAGGGATTTATGATGGGAAGAAATTCGACAAAGCGATTCCTGCTTTGAAGGATTTTGTTTCCAAGTATCCAACCGACGAAAACGTGGTGGAAGCCTACTATTTAATTGCCGATGCAGCCGATCAGATTAAGGATTCGACGGAAGCAGTCACCGCGTACAAAAAGGTAATTGAGCAAAATGCGCATCCTCAAGTAAATAAAGCCATATTACGTACGGCCGAATTGGAATTCAGTTTAGGTAACTATCAGTCATCCGTGATTTATTACCGCATGCATCAGGCAAAAATCAAAGAACCAGAAAATGTCTTAGCCGGGTACAACCAAATCTTCAACGCTTTTTATGCAGCTAAGCATTTAGATTCGGTAGGTAAAGTGATTTTAGAAGTAGAGCCATTGGACTTGTATTCGACAACGGAATTGGCAACGATGAGTCGGAAATTAGCTGATTCTTATACGGATAGTACGCAGATAGGTCAACGAAACGAATGGTTAGCTAAGACAATCGCCTTAGACAAAAATGATATTGGGGGTGAGGCGCAAATTGAATTGGCTTTGCAATTAAGTCAGGCCGGGAAATACAAAGAGTCGAATGAAATGATTACGACCAAATTCAAAAATGAATTTGCGGAAGTGTCTGATGGAGTTATTGGTAAGGCCTATGTGTTGCTGGCCGACAACTTTGTCGCCCTTAAAAATTTAGCTCAAGCGCGAGCGATTTTAAAATCCATCATTGATAATTCGACGGATAATGCGATTGTGGAAGTAGCGAAAACGAAATTAAAAAGCTTACCCCTTAAATAAGAGAACATGAAAATTGAAATGAACGCAAAAACAATCATCCTTTGCAGCTTATTCGGAATCTTGGGGGTACAGACAAACATGTTTGCGCAAGATAAGAAGGAGGGGAACATTCAAAATGATGATATCATTTTGGAGAAGGAGCGTAAAATCGTGCTTCAGCCACAAATTTCGCGCAATTTCGAGCCATTGACAGAGATTGAGAATACGCAAAAGGGGCGTAAGATGAAATACGAATTTTTCGATCGTAGATGGGAATCTAGTAATAAAACGCTTTTGACCACATCGGTCATTGGACCACGAACAGGTGATGAATTGGTCTCATCCTTCGGACCAAAATTTAAAAATTTAGTCAAAATCGGCGCAGGTAATTTTGGCCATACGACATTGAATGGTCATTTCGGTTTTAACCCAAAGGAAACCCAATTCCATGGTTTGTATATCAATCACGATGCGAACCGCCGCGGCCCAATAGGGGGTGCAAATTCTGGTCGGAATGAAAATGAGATAAAGGGCTATTCAAAAACGTTTACTGGCCAATATTTATTGGACGGTCAAATCAGTTTTAGACGGATAGGTAATCATTACTATGGACGGGATGAAAAGGCCTTTGATGCGCCATTTATTCGTGATTTAGACATTACTTACAACAAGTTTAATTACCAAGGAAGTATATCGAATGCGAAAAAAGATGCCAAGTTTGATTACATCGCTTCTTCAGGATTAACATATTTAAGCACAAATTATAATACACGGGAATGGATTTGGGATAGCAAAATCCAGTCTATATTACATGTGAATGATAATTTATCGGCTTATTTAGTAGGTGAAATGAACATGTCAGAAAACACCTTCGGCCAAACGAATCGCCGCGAATTGTACCGCATCAAGCCAAGTTTCTTATATAAGAACAATCGATTATCGGTAACGGCGGGAATTAATTTGGCAAATGAGAAAGACAAATTATTGGGGCTGAATAAAACACGCTTATTCCCAATTTTAAAATTAGATGTAAAACCTACCGACTTCATTCACGTATTTGTAGGCTTAGGTGGCGAAACATATTTTAATACGTTGAATCAATTTGCCTCTGAAAACAACTGGATGGCGCAGCAGGTGAATTTGCGTAACACAGTTCAAACATCGAATATTTACGGTGGTGTCAAAGGATCGAATGAGCGAAATATGGATTTTGAAATGAAAGTTTCATATTCGGAATTTAGCGATTTGGCATTTTATGTACCGGCTGCAGATTCTACACGTTTTGATATTAAGTATGCAGGTGGTGGGCTGAAAAAAGTTCAGGTGTTAAATATGTCGGGGCAAATCAATTACCAGACTTTTGATAAGGTATTATCGATTTTAAAATACGACTATAATCAATACACAAACGTTGATATAGCAGATGGCAAGGCCATTTCAAAGCCTATGTTAAGCTTATCATTTACTAACTCAATTACGTTTAAGGATCGTTTAATTGTATCTCCAGATTTATTTTATGTCGGTGGACTTTATGGCTTGCAAGCAAAAACAGGTAAATCGATTAAAATGGATGACATTATTGATTTGAATTTGAAGGTCAACTATTTGATTACGAAAAAATTCAATGCCTCTGTGAGTGCAAATAATTTGTTGGATAAAGAATATCAACGATATTTGAATTATGCTACCCAAGGTCTAAATTATACGGTGGGTCTTGCTTATTCATTTTAAGCCTTATGCAAGAAAAGATTATATCCCTTATTGAAGAATTATTATTGAGCTATGATTGTGTGGTGATTCCGCATTTTGGTGGCTTTGTTTTGAATACAAAAGATTTCACGTTTGATAAATCGACATCCACCATTTATCCGAAACGGAAATGGGTTGCGTTTAATGAGCGATTAAAAGCAGATGATGGCGTTTTGGCGATGGCATTAGCGCAGAAATTGGGTTTAAAGCAAAAGGACGCGTTTACTGCTATTCATGAATTTGCTGGTTGGTTAATATTGCAAATTCAATCGGGCGAGGAGCTAACCTTGGGTTCAGTGGGTACATTTTCATTGCGCGGTGAATCTAAAATTAATTTTGAACCGAATCCGGAAACCAATTTTGATTTAGCTCAATTTGGTCTCTTACCCGTACAAATAAAGCCTAAGGCGAACAAACCGGTATTAATTTCAAATCCAGTTGTTGAATCTTTAGTTGACGCAGAGCCAATCGTATCCGAGGTGAAGGAAAAGCGTTTGTCTGTGAAATTTTATACCTATGTGTTATTGGCATTTATTTTTGGAGGGACGGCTGCCTATTATTTAACGGAACCTAATTCACGCTATGTGAATAGTTCGATGAGCCCTTTGACGATCAAAATTAAGAAAAAAGAAAAGGTAGAAACACCGGTTGCTACTGTTAAAACAGTTCCAACTGCTTCACCTGAGGCGGATAAAACGGTTGAAAAGGTGGAAGCCATTGCGTCAGGAGATATATACTTAGTGGCTGGCAGTTTTTTAACGGAAGAAAAAGCGGCTCTTTGTCAGTCTGAATTAGTTAGCAAGGGCTTTTCTGAAGTTGAAATCATTGAAAAACAAGCAGGAGAGAAGCATTTCCGTGTCAGTGTGGGTCGAGTAGCCAATTTTGATATTGGATATATGAAAGCGGCCGAATTGAAAAAAGATAAGAAATTAGATATTTGGGTGTTTAAAAAACAATAGTACCTATGAGCCTAGCATATTCAGATAAGAAATTCGAAAAAAGCAATCAGCGAAAGGCTTTGGCTATCACGCTAGCGATAAATACGTTGTTATTTTTACTGATTTGGCAAGTGAAAATTTGGAATGATTCACCCAATCCTCCGGTAATCCCAGTTGAGGATGCAGGCATGGGGGAAATTAGTTTTGAGCAGGAAGCTCCGGCTCCAGCTCTTGCGCCTCAAAAAGAAGCTATTACGCAAACGACACCCGATGCTGTACAAACAACATCATCGCCCGCATTGACAAGTAATGTAGAAAGTCCGGTAGTTGTGAAAACCCAACCACCGGTGCCGGTAGAACCCAAAGTTGTCGAAGAACCTGTAGATTTAACGCTAACGCTTGGTAAACGTAGTCCCAAAGCTGGTACAGCGGGAGGTGTGAGTGGAGGAACAGGAACAGGCGCTGGTTCAGGCAAAGGCTTAGGAACGGGAATGGGTGGTGGAGGACGTGGATCTGGGAATGGAACTGGTCAAGGAGAAGGGAAGATTGCGCAGGATTGGACATTTGATACAAAAGCCTTAAATGGAATAGAAAATGGGTCAGAGACAGGTGAAATCACTTTTTTCATACGCATCAACGAGCGTGGAAATGTGACGGAGATACGCATTGATCGAACAAACGTTAAACTTTCCTTAGCTGAGCGTTACAAAAAACTCATCAAAAATTCACGTTTTTACCCAAGAAGCGAAGGTGTTTCAAGGGGCGCTAGTGGTTTTAAAACCATCAAAATTGTACCTACAAACTAATTTAGGGTATTTTGACCAAGATGAATTACGAAGAGGTTGTCAACTTCTTATATGCACAGCTACCTGTATTCCATCGGGTAGGCAAAAAAGCATTTAAACCAGGTTTAGGGAATATTGAACAATTGGCTGCGAAGCTTGGAAATCCTCAGCAGCATTTCAAAAGTTTGCATATTGCCGGAACGAATGGAAAGGGTAGTTCTTCGCATTTTATGGCCTCCATCTTGCAAGAGCAAGGTTATCGAGTAGGCCTTTACACCTCACCACATCTTAAATCATTCACGGAACGAATTAAGGTCAACGGGCAAGAGGTTTCGAAAGAGTGGGTCGTTGATTTTTTTATAAAAAATCAAACACTCATTGCTGAAATTAAACCTAGTTTTTTTGACTGGACTGTCCTAATGGCTTTTGCCTATTTTCAGGAACATGGTGTCGAGTACGCGGTGATTGAAACAGGCCTAGGCGGTCGGTTAGACTCGACGAATATCATTGAGCCGATTGCGACGTATATCACAAACATAGGGTATGATCATCAGGATATTCTTGGGGAAACCTTAGCTGAAATCGCATTTGAAAAAGCGGGTATTATTAAATCACACATTCCCATATTGATTAGCGAGAGGCAAACTGAACTTGAACAGGTGTTTATTTCAAAAGCGCAAACATGTGATGCACCCATTCAATTTGCGGATGAATTGGTCAGGATTTCGGAAGTGGGCCAACAAGGCATGTCTTTACAAGTAAAGGCACAAACGGAAATTTGGGGTGATATGCAAATTGAAAGTCCATATGCTGGAGGGTATCAAGTGCATAATATATGCGGAATAATTGCCTGGTGTGTACAATTAACTACTATGCATATTTTGAATCTGACAGCTCAATCAGTCCAACGCGGAATAGAATTGACAAGAACGAATACCCAACTGCGTGGACGGTGGGAGATTATTGGTCAGGATCCGTGGGTGATAGCAGACACAGCACATAATGCATCCGGAATAACAGAAGTATTGGATCAGGTTGCTAACATGAACATACGTCAGCTCCACATCATTTTGGGTATGGTGGCAGATAAGGATTTAGATCGCGTGTTAAGGTTGTTTCCCAAAGATGCCGAGTATTATTTTACCCAAGCAACGAATCCAAGAGCTTTAACAGCAGGCGAATTACAGGCAAAAGCCAAGGTTTTCGGATTAGTGGGAGATACTTTCGCCAACGTCAATATCGCTTTGGCTGAGGCACAAAAGACGCAAGCGGATTTTATTTTAATTACAGGCAGCACGTATATGGTTGCCGAACTTTCGGAATAGATTTTGAGTAGAAGAAAAACATATAAATACGAATGGGCTGAACTTTTGACCAATGTCGTACAAAGTCCAAAACCATTTTTTGAGCAATGCAAAGGCAAATGGCTGACGGACTATTTTAAGAATACAAATCCAATTGTCTTAGAACTTGGCTGTGGTCGCGGGGAATATACGAATGGGCTAGGTCAGTTATTTCCAACTAAAAATTTTATTGGGGTTGATGTAAAAGGAGATCGCCTCGCAGCGGGCGGTCGGCAAGCTGAAGCAATGAAACTCAAAAATGTGGCATTTTTGCGCATTCAGATTCAGTTTATTGAAGATTTCTTTTTGCCGAATGAAATTGATGAAATCTGGATCACATTTCCGGATCCCCGGATGAAAGATCGAGATGAAAAAAAGCGATTAACATTTCCATTTTATATGGAGAAGTATTTGCGATTATTGAAACCTGGTGGGATTATTCACTTAAAGACTGATTCTGAACCATTTTTCGATTATTCAATCGAACAGTTCCGAGCAAATGGGCTTCCTATTTTGGCAGAAACAAAGAATTTATATGCATCCGAATGGTTTGATGATCACTTTGGTATAAAGACTCGATTTGAAAAAATTTGGACGGATAAGGGGTACACCATTAATTATGCGCGGGTAGAAAACAAAAAAGAGGCCTAAGCCTCTTTTTTGTTAACAATATTAGGTTTGGATTATCCAACGCGAGCGATCAAATCGGCAGCACGAGATGAATAACCAAATTCGTTGTCATACCAACCAACAACTTTAACTAGGTTACCCATAGCCGTTGTTAATTTAGAATCCAAAATACATGAGTGTTGGTTTCCAATGATATCGATCGAAACGATTTCGTCAGTTGTAAATTCTAAGATACCTTTCATTGGGCCATCAGCTGCGGCTTTCAAAGCAGCATTGATTTCAGCAACGGTAGCGTCTTTCTTCAATACAACGGTAAAGTCAGTAACAGATCCATCTGGAGTAGGAACACGCATGGCGTTTCCGTCCAATTTACCTTTCAAGTGTGGTAGAACTAAACCTACTGCTTTGGCAGCACCGGTAGATGTAGGGATAATTGAATAAGCAGCAGCACGAGAACGACGTAAATCGGAGTGAGGAGCATCTTGTAGGTTTTGGTCAGCTGTATACGCATGAACCGTAGTCATAAATCCTTTTTCGATACCGAATGCGTCATCTAAAACTTTAGCCATTGGAGCTAAACAGTTCGTTGTACAAGAAGCATTTGAGATAATTGTCATATCATCAGTTAATGTATCATCATTAACACCTAATACAACTGTAGGGATATCACCTTTCGCAGGAGCAGAGATGATTACTTTACGCGCACCAGCAGTTAAATGTTGACCAGCACCATCTTGATCAATAAAACGACCTGTTGATTCTAATACAACATCAATTCCTAAAGCACCCCAAGGTAATTGTTTTGGATCACGCTCAGCAAAAGCCTTGATTACGTGACCGTTGACAGTAATGCTATCCGCATCTGAAGTAACAGTTCCGTTAAAACGTCCGTGAACTGAATCGTACTTTAATAAGTGTACTAAAGTAGCGTTGTCAGTTAAATCGTTAATAGCAACGATTTCTACATTTTCTTTTTCCAATAAACGACGGAAAGTAAGTCGACCGATGCGACCAAAACCATTAATGGCAACTTTAATTTTTTTCATTGAATGAATTAATTTGATTTCCTTATTAAAATCAAAAATAGACATTTTATAGAATAATTCCAAGAAGTGTACTAAAATACCGTGATTTAAACGTTTAAAATAGCGATTAAACAATTGTAAATCGGACATTTCAAATTTAGCTTAAATGCTAATTATATAAGTTTTGTGATAATTTTAGCTCGGATACGTTTTTTATTCAAAAATATTTTGCATATTTGAATAAGGAAATGCTTCGCGAATCGAGTGGGGCAGGGGAGTGACAGAATGTCATTTGTTTATTTAGCTAATTTCTAGCGCATTTTAAGCAAAATATAATTTGGATTAACTTATCAACTAACTGATAATCAGTGAGTTAGCTAATTAAAGTTTAAGTTAAATAATTTAGTATTTTGGCCGATAAACATCGGTTAAATTGCGTAGAGTCAAGATTTATTTGACAAAGCAGTCGTGTAAAAAATCTTTTATTGGTAATTTGCGTCCTTAAATTTTGCATACATATCATATGAATTCAGTAGAACAAATCATTTTATCGGCCTGGGACAAACCAGAGACTCGTAATACCCCAGAGGTAATCGCGGCCATTGAACAAGTAGTTGCATCTGTGGATGCTGGCGAATTACGTACAGCTGAACCAAAAGCGGATGGAACGTGGCAAGTGAATGAATGGGTCAAAAAAGCCATTGTGATGTACTTCCCGATCCGCCAAATGGCTGTTAGTGAAGTTGGCATTTTCGAATACCACGATAAAATGCGTTTGAAAACAAATTATAAGGAATTAGGCGTACGCGTTGTACCTCCAGCTGTAGCCCGCTATGGTGCATTTTTGGCAAAAGGAACGATTTTAATGCCTTCATATGTCAATATTGGTGCGTATGTAGATGAGGGAACGATGGTGGATACATGGGCGACCGTTGGCAGTTGTGCGCAAATCGGTAAACATGTACACTTAAGTGGTGGTGTGGGAATCGGGGGTGTATTGGAACCACCTCAAGCTGCTCCCGTTATCATTGAAGATGGCGCATTTATTGGATCCCGTTGTATTGTGGTAGAAGGAGCTCACATCGGTAAAAAAGCGGTTTTAGGTGCTGGAGTAACCATTACGGGTAGTTCAAAAATTATTGATGTTAGTGGACCTGAACCAGTAGAATACATTGGATATGTACCTGAAAACTCAGTGGTAATACCTGGATCTATTCAAAAGAATTTCCCAGCAGGAACATATGGCGTACCATGTGCCTTAATTATTGGCAAACGCAAAGAAAGTACCGATTTAAAAACCTCTTTGAATCAGGCCTTGCGCGAGAACAATGTGGTAGTCTAAACCAAAATCTATCCTTACCTTTACAACCCGGTTCTATCAACCGGGTTTTTTTATGGAAAATGAATTGAAAATTGGTGAATACAATCACCTACGCATTATTAAAGAAGTTCCTTTCGGTTTATACTTGGATGGCTACGAAGACGAAATCTTACTTCCGTTACAATATGTACCTGAAAATTATCAAATAGATGATTTTATTGATGTATTTATTTACCGCGATTCAGAAGACCGCATAATTGCCACCACATTAAAGCCAAAGGCTACTATCGATCAATTTGCGTATCTGGAAGTTAAATCAGTAACCCCATTAGGTGTATTTATGGAATGGGGTTTAGCTAAAGATTTATTTGTTCCATTTAGCCAACAATTTCAAAAGATGTCGGTAGGAAGATCCTATTTCGTTTATATCTATTTAGATGGCCAAACAGATCGCATCGTAGCATCTGCCCGAATTGAAAAATTTCTACCTGTCACCGACGGAAGTGAATTTACAATTGGAGACAAAGTATCTGCCATTCCATTTGAACACACTGATCTTGGAATTAAATGCCTAGTAAACAATTGTAAAATCGGAATGCTCTTTAAAAATCAAGTGTTTACAAATTTAACATTTGGAGAATCCACAGATGTATACATAAGTAACATTCGTCCAGATGGCAAACTTGATTTACGTCTAGAACAAGTGGGAATGGTGCGGATTGACGCACAAGCAGAACGCATATTAAATGCTATAAAAGCAAATAATGGCGTCCTTAAATTGCATGATAAAAGCCCAGCGGAAGAGATCTATTTTGAGTTGGGCATGTCTAAGAAAGACTTTAAAAAGGGAGTTGGTTCACTTTACAAAAGTAAACTTATTGCGTTACACTCCGATTGTATATCACTTTTGTAAATCACATTTGTGCCCAATATTTAGTTTGATTTTGTTAATTTATAATTTACTTTTGTAATACCATTTGTTTACAAAGACCAATTATGAATTTAAGTGAGAAGATTGAATTGTTAATTAAGCGCAAGCAATTGAGTGCGTCACAATTCGCTGATAAATTAGGTATTCCGCGTAGTAGTATATCGCATATCCTTTCTGGGCGTAATAAACCTAGTTTAGATGTCGTTCAGAAGATTTTGCGCGTATTTCCTGAAATCACCGCTGAGGATTTATTATTTGAGGATCGTACGTTAGGATCTCTATCCATTGCTAAAGAAATTATCCCAGCTCCAGCAACTCCTTCTCTTTTTGACCCAATTTTACCAACCTCCTCAGAATCCGTTAAAAATAATTTGCCTGAACAAACGATCGTACAGTCAAATCTCAGACGCACTAAAGAAAGCACTAATTTGGAGCGCGTTTCAAATGCGCCAACTCCCATACCTGCGTCGACAAACTTAGGTTACCTAGAAAAGAAAATTGAACGCGTTCTTATATTCTATTCAGATGGTACTTTTTCCGAAAGTAAACCGCAAGCCTAACTTTTACAAGATTATTTCTTTTCCACGACTTATCCACAGTTGTGAACAATTGCATATTTCTTTCACTAGTTATCCACATTTTTATGTGGATAAGTGTGGACAATGTGCACAAATGGAGCAAATGCGTAGCTAAATGGCTTTTTAATATGGTTAATAAATTGCTTAATTTTAACTGAATAACGCTTAAATCATGCAAAAACTCGACTCTTTAAACCAAGTAGCTCAATTTCATCAAACATTTGGTGCGCCCATTGTGGATAAACCAGGTATTCCAAGTGGAGAACGTTGCCAACTCCGCGTAAGCTTGTTGGCCGAAGAACTAGACGAACTCAAGGAGGCGATTGCTGCTAACGATTTAGTGGAAATAGCCGACGCATTATGCGATTTACAATATGTGCTTTCTGGCGCTGTGTTGGAGTTTGGAATGGGTGAGAAATTCGTGGAATTATTTAATGAAGTTCAGCGTTCCAACATGTCAAAAGCGTGTCAAAGCCTTGCTGATGCAGAAGCAACGGTGAAATTCTACGCGGACAAAGACGGTACAGAAGCTGAAATTTTGGAGGAAAATGGCTTGTGGAAGGTGTATCGCAAGGCCGACAATAAAGTACTAAAATCGATAAATTATTCACCAGCTGATTTGGTGAGTATCTTACGCTAAATGGTCAAAATCTTATTAATTGAAGATGAGCCTAAAACCGTTCAATCCTTAAAACAAGGATTGGAAGAGAACAGTTATGAGGTAGAAGTCGCTTATGATGGACAGATGGGGCACCAATTAGCGACTCGAAATGCGTATCAATTAATCATTTCAGATATCATTATTCCAGGCATTAACGGCCTGGAATTGTGTCGAAAATTACGTTCAGAAGGTGTTCAAACACCGATATTGATGTTGACCGCTTTGAGTACCACAGATGATAAATTAGAAGGATTTGATGCAGGTGCCGATGACTATTTGGCCAAACCATTTGACTTTAAAGAGTTTTTAGCCCGTGTAAAAGCCTTAATTAAACGCTCGAATCAGACAATGATTGAGGCACAGGTATTGAAGTTTGCCGACTTAGAATTGGATTTGACGAGTAAGATTGTATCCCGTTCGGGACAAAAAATCAACCTCACAGCAAAGGAATTCCAATTGATGGAATACTTTCTTCGCAACCAAGAAAAAGTCATATCTAAGGCTGAAATTGCCGAAAATATTTGGGAGGTTGAGGATGAAAACAGCTCAAATTTGATTGAAGTATATGTGAATTACTTGCGAAAAAAGGTAGATAAAGGCTTTTCAAGCAAGTTAATTCATACACAATTTGGCATGGGGTACATTTTACGACAAGAATAAAATGCAGATACGTTCCCGACTAACTTATCAGTTTACGTATTTAGTTTCGGCGATTCTATTCGTTTCGTATTTCATTATCTATGTTTTCACCCAGCAGAACTATAAGGACAAGTTTTACAGTCGGCTACGCCAAAAAGCAAATACCGCAGCTGAGTTATTGGTCAATGTAAATCAGGTAGATTCTAAGCTCTTACGCATCATTGACCGTGCAAACCGAGATATCCTGTTTCGCGAGAATATCATGGCATATGACACGTGTAATGAGCGTATTTATCGATCAAATGATACTATCAATTTTCACATCGATGTAAATCGAGTCAAAGAGGTATTTAAGAAGAAGGAAGTTCGTTTTGAGATGGATGATTTGGAGATACTTGGCACTGTTTTTGTGACCCCAGAGGGTCAAATCGTCGTTTTTGCTGGTGCTGTAGATCAATATTCCGCTGAAAATGCCAAGGATTTAAAGAACATTTTGATTGCTTTATTTCTCTTATTTGTATTCATCGTCGTGATTTCGGGTTGGTTTTTTGCGGGTAGGGCAGTAAGTCCAATTTCGGAGGTCATTAAACAAGTGGACTTGCTTTCCCCAAAACGCTTGGAAGAAAGGCTAGAAACCGCAGATTCCGAAGATGAAATCGGCAAAATGGTGTGGACAATTAACCGCTTATTAGAACGAATTGAGAGTGCTTTTCGCTTTCAAAAAACGTTTATAGCCAATGTGTCACATGAATTAAAGAACCCATTAACCAAGATTTCAGCACAACTCGAGGTTAGTTTACTAAATGAGCGCTCAACAGCCGATTATAAGTCGACAATCGCATCCGTTTTGGAGGACACCCAAGATTTGGCA
>CANHKE010000005.1 GCA_947461155.1 Cytophagaceae bacterium
AAAAATGAAAAAAGTATTCGCTTTAGCTTTCGTTGCTGGTATGGTAACTTTAGCATCTTGTGGTGAGAAAAAAACTGAAGCTGCTGCTGATTCAGTTGCTGTTGATACTGCTGCTGCTGCACCAGTTGATTCTGCTGCTGCTGACACTGCTGCTGCTGACACTGCTGCTGCTAAATAATTTTAGCAACGCTACAGAAAAGAGTCCTTCACTTGTGGAGGACTTTTTTTATGGACTCGAATGAAGAAAAGCAAAAAAATAGAATCATTCTTTGACCACTTCCCTCCCGAAGTAGCTGAATATTGCTTTCATTTATGGCAAGACCACCCATTCGAATTCATTGTATCCAAAGCGCGTGATACCAAACTGGGCGACTTCCGATTTTCGACCACGAAAGGATATCAGATTACGGTCAACCACAATTTAAATCCGTACGCATTTTTAGTCACCTACATTCATGAGGTTGCACATCGTGTCACCTATGATATTCATAAGAATAAGGTTAACCCGCACGGTATTGAGTGGAAACAAAACTTCCTAGCATTATTTGAGCCGATATTAGATGAGGATTTATTACCAACGCCTCTAGTTCGCGTGTTGAAAGAATATTTACAAAATCCTTCGGCAACATCCAATGGCTATGCGCCTTTGGTTTCTGTCTTGTCAACGTTTGATCAAGAACCTGCTTCAGGAACCAGGTTGGTGGATTTAGCGGAAGGAAAAGTGTTCCAACTAAAAAACCTGAACTTGATTAAAGGGAAACTTCGAAGAACCCGCTACATTTGTCAGGAAACCACAACAGGTAAAAACTATTTAGTTGCCAAAAATGCCTATGTACAACTGCAAGAACCTTTGGCGTAAATTCCAATTCGTAGGAATTTTAGTCCTTGGCTTACCACTTGCGATACACGCTCAAGGCTTACTCAAACAAGGCACCTGGTACAGCCTCGCAATTCCCAAATCTGGATTTTACCGCATTGATCTAGCCTGGCTAACGAAACATCAAATTTCAGGCGATCCGAGGAAATTTGGCTTGTATACGTCACCTGCCGGTATGCTCGCGCAAGATCCAGCTAAATCCACTGGGGTCAATTTAACGCCTGTTCCCATCGCAATAGAAGGCGAGGCAAATGGACAATGGGATGCATCTGACCAGTTAATTTTTTGGGGAGATTCCCCAAACGCCATTCGCTTTGATGCGAAATCAAATACTTGGAATGAAGAAACGCATGCATATGCAGACTCCAGTTATTACCTGCTGCGCATAGACGACCCGAATCCCGCCCGCATACAATTGATTAGCCCCGCCAAAGGCAATGGGACGCCGCTCAACTTCGCGCAAACCCTTTCTCGATACGAACCGGAGCAATACAACCTGATTCAATCGGGTCGGACATGGCTCGGGGACGCATTTTATGGAGCGGGAAATTTGGCGGTCAAATATGAACTGATGGACGTTGTTTCAGGTCAAACGGCACAATTGAAAGCGCAATTTTTTTCGAGTGGAATCGCTCCGGGAAAATTCACACTCACAATTCCTGGAAATACGTCTATCCCGATTGAAATTCCCGCCATTTCAGGAAATCGCTACGACCAAAAAGCAAACGCCAGTTTCGTTAATCGGCCCATTCAGGTAAATCCTTCGAATAATTTGTGGAATTGGAATATTGCGTATCAATCGCAATCAGGAACTGGATATTTGGACTTTATCCAAGTAAGCTATGCCCGAAAATTCAATGCGAGCACAGAGCTGCCCTTGTATTTATTTACGAACAGCCGGGACACTACGGTTAATTTACAAATCCCTAATTTACAGCCAACGAGCCTAGTTTGGCTTAAAGATGCCACAAATACGTGGCGAAAAATTCAAGCACCTGGAAATGAGATGGAAGTTCGGCTTTCACCAGGAAGTCAAATGGCCTTGGGAAATTCCAGTAAAGCAGTATATCCGATAAGCATTTCACGATTGCCGAACCAATCCATTCTCGCCCAGGATCCCAAGCTAAACTTGCTGATCATCGCAAGCCCGCCCCTACGAAACGCCGCTGAAAAATTAGCTCAATACAAATCAAACACGCAGAAAATACGGAGTCAAGCGGTATCAACGACACAAATTTACCGCGAATTTTCAGGAGGAAAGCAAGATGTATCCGCCATTCGAAACTACATCAAAGCGCTGGCTAGCCAAACTGCTCTGCAATACGTCATACTTTTAGGAGACGCCTCCGTCGATTACAAAGGCAAATCCACCGTAGCAAGTGCAATGGAAAAAAGTTGCTACGTCCCCACCTACCAAAGCCTCGAATCGTTACAGCCCTTACTTAGCTATTCCTCGGATGATTATTTTGGGATCATTGATTCGCTGGCTGGCGATTGGGAAGGCACGCAACCGAATATACAGCTAGCCATCGGCCGTATTCCTGCGAAAAATCCAGCTGAGGCCGACATGTTCGTTCAAAAATTAATCGACTACCAAAACAAACTTCCCAAAGCCATTAAACAGCCCTATCGGTTCGGTTGGGTTGCTGATGACGGCGACTTTTCCGTCCACATGCAAGATGCCGAAGATTTTTCTGCTATGTTGCAAGCAGGAAACTTCTCTTTTGATTATCAAAAAACCTACGTAGATCAATTTCCTATGGAGTCTACGAATGGTCAATACACGTCAGCGGCCGCAAAAAAGCAAGTGCTGGATTTATTTACGCAGGGCGCCGACTTCATACATTTTGTCGGTCATGGATCCGAAAGCGGCTGGACTGACGAGAAGATACTGACCAATAATGACTTGGTTGACCTGAAAAACAGCCAGCACTTGCCTGTGCTCTTGACGGCAACATGTCAGTTTGGACGTTTCGATGACCCAAATCAATTATCGGGTGGGGAAATTGCACTACTTTCACCGCAGGGTGGCGCGATTGCCTTAATGAGCACCACTCGTCCTGTATTTCAAAGTAGTAATTATGCATTTGGAAAGGCATTTTACACCTATTTATCCAAAAATGTACATACTTCGAATTATCGATTAGGTGATTTATTTCGCGATGCCAAAAATGCCAGCAAAACAGGAGTTATCAATCGGAATTTAAGTTTACTCGGCGACCCGTCGATGCCTCTACCCTGGCAGAGCAATCAAATCCAAATAAGTCCAGAAGGAGAAAATTGGAAAGCGACTTTGGACGTGAAAACAGACGGAACAGCTACCGCTTTTTATTATGCCGAACGTACTTCAGCGAAAACGCTGGGAACCAAAGGAAGTCCGTTTACCTATCCAATTCCAGGCAAACTCGTGGGCAAATCTACCCATACTATCAATCAGGGGGTAGTAAAAATTTCATCCAATAGCCTTCCGGAATCTGGAGGGCCAATGGAACTTAAACTGATAGGACAAACAAATTCAGGCGCTATTTCAGGAAAACAAATCGTTCAAAAAAAATCAGCACCCTTGAATGACAATATCGCTCCGAACATACAAATACGTTTCCCCGACGAACCAGCAGAAGGTGCCTTTTCGTCAAATCCTCGGGTTGATATCACGATTTCAGACGACCAAGGGTTGAGATGGCAAGGCCCCATCGGAGCAAATGCCCAGATAACCTTAAATGATACTTTACAGATTCCATTGCTTCCTTTTTGGGAACCTATACCCGATTTGCCCAATCAAGGAAAGGTCCAATTTCCATTCACGGGATTAAAAAAAGGAAGTTATGTCCTTCGCGTGAATTGTTGGGACAATAACAATAATGCAAGCCTACAAACGTTAGCTTTTACGGTTGGCGAAAATGAAGAAACGAAAAAGCGCTGGAAGTTATACCCGAATCCGGCTCAATTTCGAATGACCTATCTAATGAAACCGTTGTCGATTTGGAATTCGAATCGCTATGAATTGAAAATGTTTAATTTAATTGGCGAGGAGATATACAGGCAGACGGGAGATATGAATTCATTAACTGATCTGGAGACCGGATTTGAATTTCCAGTGGACAAACTTGAAGCGGGTGCGACCGGATTTATCTGGATAAATATCCTCGATAATCAGGGCCAAATCATTGAAACCGTTAAATCTAAAATATTGACCCTAAAATAAATTTTGGTAAAGATTTTTTTTAAATCTCAAACTTTTACCTTAAAAATAACTATTTTTGAATCTAGCTTTAATGCTAAGAGACTCTCTTATAAATTTAATACAATGACAACGAATAATTCGATCATCCAAAAAGTAGTATTTACTTTAGTTGCTGTTTCAATCAGCACGCTATCCTTTGGACAATTACCAACTACCGTATTGGGTCAAACAAACGCGGGTCGCGTTCCTACTCCGACGATGTTGTTTTTAAATGTTTCTCCAGACGCTCGTTCAGCAGGTATGGGTGATGCAGGTGTTGCCATTTCATCAGATGTAAACGCGATTTACTGGAATCCAGCTAAATTAGCAACGGCTGATAAGGATTTAGGATTTGCTATTTCATACACGCCATGGTTACGTAATTTGGTTAACGATATGGCATTGTATAACATTGCTGGTTACAAGAAAACATCAAAAGATCAAGCATTCGGTTTTTCAATCAACTACTTCGATCAAGGCTTATTCCAAGCAACAACTTCAAACGGAACTAGTGCGGGTAACTTTAATTCGAAAGAATATGCGTTAACTGTTGCCCATGCGCGTAAATTATCAAATGCACTTTCATTAGGTGTAAACTTGAAATACATTAACTCAAATTTAACAGGTGGTTACCAAGCAGTTGGCTCTCAAATGAAGCCAGCGCAAACGGTTGCAGCTGACCTAGCATTATACTGGAATTCTGTTTCTGAGAAGAACTGGAACTTGACTTACGGTTTAGTTTTATCTAACATTTCAGGTAAAGTTTCTTACGGTGGATTGGATAAAAACTTTATCCCAACTAACCTACGTGTAGGTGTTGCGGCGGCGAAAAACATCGACGAGAAAAACAAGTTGACGTTGACATTAGATTTAAATAAATTAATGGTTCCAACGCCACAATCCATTGACGCTAATGGAAATGCAACAGGTACAGATCCAAACAACACAACGGCGATCGGTGGAATTTTCGGTTCATTATTTGATGCACCAGACAGATTCGGAGAAGAATTAAAAGAGATCACCGCATCATTAGGTGCTGAATATTTATACAACAATACATTTGCGATTCGTGGTGGTTACTTCAACGAAAGCGCGATGAAAGGTGATCGTAAATATTTCACAATGGGTGTAGGATTCAAGTTAGATCAAAAATATGGTTTTGACTTTGCTTACTTAGTTCCAACAGGATCTAGCAGCCCATTGGCCAACACATTGCGTATTTCTTTATTGGCTGCTATCAACCAAGAAAGAAAATAATCTACTAATATTCCTTGATCAAATGACATCTCTCGGGATGTCATTTGTGTTTTAAGCCTATTCCTCCCTGCGCATGCTTGACCGGACACTTGCTCCTCCTGCTTATCCAATCGAATGGATCCAGTTTCCATCCACGAATACTCATACGACACAAAATGGGGTTCCTATTCATTCGATTTCCCTCGGAGAACAACCCGTTTTTAAATTCGAATATACGATTCCGGCAGGTGCAAGCGAAGCGCAAAAAGCGGGAGTGGCTAGCTTAACGGCGATGTTAATGAAGCGCGGCACAGCTCAACATACCGCCCAAGAATTAAATCAGAAATTTGATTTTTTCGGCGCATTTTGGGATGTACAATCGAGTCTGGACCATGCGACATTTACCGTGTATGGCTTAACCAAACATTTCGAAGCGCTGATGCCCTTGGTTTTCGAAATAATCCAACAAGCAACTTTCCCTGCCGATGAGTTCGAAAAGGAAATCGCGATTGAAATCCAAAAAAGCAAATTAAACTGGCAAAAAACGGCATTCAGCGCCAGCCAAATTTTCCGGAGTCAACTATTCCCACATGATCCCTATGGACGTGTGAGTAATGCGGCAAGTCTACAAGAAATTACGCGAGAAGACTTAATTAATTTTCATCGCACGTATTGGTTGGGCCAACAACCCATGATTTTTCTTTCGGGACAAATCAGTCCAGCAGCTATAGCCTGTGTCGCTTCACATGTGGAGAAAAGCCCACAAGGGCATAAGGTCGATCAAGAACGCGTGGAGATCCTACAAACACCCGCCATTATTACACATGAATCGCGCGAGCAGGCCTTACAATGCTCCATTCGCATGGGCCAAGTGAGCATGAATCGTCAGAATCCAGATTACTTTCAATTCAGTGTGCTGAATACCATTTTGGGTGGATTCTTCGGTTCTCGATTGCAAAAAAACATTCGCGAGGAAAAAGGATTTACGTATGGCATTTCCTCTTCCATTGTACCCTTAAAACGAGCAGGCTATTGGGCGGTAGGCACCGATGTGAACAAAGAAAATGCGGCCGAGACGTGTAGTGAAATCCGGAAAGAAATACGCTCGCTTCAAGAAACGTTAATTCCCGCAGACGAATTAGAAATTGTCAAAAGCTACTTAATGGGAAGCTTCACGGGGGAATTGACGCAAGCGTTTGATATTGCCGACAAGCTTAAAGTTATATACCTGGAAGGATTAGCGCCTGATTTTTACGATCAGTTCCAGCATACCATCATGGCTTGTACGGCAAAAGACCTGAGAGAGCTAGCGAATAAACACTTAGATCCCTCAGGCCTGCATGAAGTAATTGTGGGGGCAATTTAGAATTGCGCCAATTCGCGGAATTCATTTACACGACCCGCTAAATCTTGTTCAGTAATTTCCAACAACCGCTCGGTGCCGAATTTCTCTACGCAGAAAGATGCCATGGCTGACCCATAAACAATGGCCTTACGCATATTCTCAAATGAGATGTCATCTGTTTTCGCTAGATAACCGATAAATCCACCCACGAACGTATCACCAGCACCTGTTGGATCAAATACTTCTTCCAACGGCAAAGCTGGACAATAGAACATCTTAGTACCTTGGAACAAAAGCGCGCCGTGTTCTCCTTTTTTGATAATCAAGGTTTTCGGACCCATCGCCATGATTAGTTTCGCAGCAGTGCGCAATGAATACTGCTCAGATAATTGACGCGCTTCTTCATCATTAATGCAAAGCACATCCACCATGGTCAACACGCGCTTCAAGTCATCCATCGCCACGTCCATCCAAAAATTCATGGTATCCATCACGACTAATTTCGGGCGATTGGAAAGACCTTCGATGGCTTCAATTTGAACTTGCGGAGTTAAATTTCCCAGCATCAAATAGGTACAATCTTGGTAGCTTGTCGGAATAACAGGCTTGAAATCAGCTAATACATTTAGGTCGGTCACTAACGTATCCCGAGAATTCATGTTGTTGTGATATTTTCCAGCCCAGAAAAACGACTTTTCTCCCGCCTTAATCTGAAGACCGTCTAAGTTGATGCCTTTAGATTCCAACATATCCATGTATGCTTGTGGAAAATCGTCGCCGACAACCGCTACTACGTTTACCTTTGGCTGGAAAAATGCAGCAGACAAAGCAATGTACGTACATGATCCACCAATAATTTTATCAGTTTTGCCATACGGCGTTTCTAGGGCGTCGAACGCTACGGTTCCAATAGTTAATAAACTCATATCAAGGGTTTTTAGCCTACTTTAGCACACCGACTAAAAGGCTGATTGGGGTTAAAAAATAAACGATAAGTAATATATGTTTTGTCGTTTGTTGCACCTAATTGCGAAACAAACCGTAACATTTTCGGATTAAAATCCCCCACCCAGTTCATATCCATGGTCGTGTAGGGGTAAAATGGATTTTCGCGGGCTGCGGTACGGAAACGAAGCGCGATGGCGGACTCAACACCTTTGCCTTGATGCTCTGGAACAACCCCAAAAATCAAACCACAGGTCCGTGTCAACGTTCCACGCAGCTTTAAAAGCACAAATTTGATCATCCCCCAAACATTTAATTTTCCATTCAAATGTTTGACAATTTGATTCAAATCCGGAATCACAATAAAAAAGGCAACAGGTTCTCCGGCAGAGCCATAGGCAAACCAAAGTAATTGCTCATCAATGATGGGCTTCATTTTCTTCACAAGTTTCTGTGCTTGCTCGGATGACATGGCGGAAACGCCTGGAAATTTTGACCATGCCGCATTGAAAATGACACGAAAATCTTCTGCATACTTGGGCAGATTCGATTTTTCGATATGTTTAAACGTATATTCTGGATTTTGATAAATGCGTTCTGCCTTTTCCTCGATTCCTTGCGTCACATTTGCCCCCGAAATAGATGAAACAAAAACATGTTGCTTGAAATAATCTTGAAAGCCATAAGACTCAAAAAATGCAATGTAATAAGGCTTCGTCCAAGGCATTTTGTAGGTGGGTTCATACTCCCAACCCTGCACCATTAAGCCCCAAAAACTATCCCGCTCACCAAAATTAATTGGCCCATCCATTCCTTCGATTCCTTTGGAAATCAACCACGCTTTGCAGGCGTCAAATAAGAAAAATGCAGCCGCTTTGTCTTCGATACACTCGAAAAATCCCATCCCACCCACGGGAACCTCATCGGTAGATTTGGAATAAAAAGCAGCGACCCGACCGATGGTCTTTCCGGCATCATCTTGCAAAATCCAGCGAATCGCTTCACCATCTTTGAATTGCGTATTTTTTTTCGGATCAAATATCGACTCAATATCATTATCTAATGGACGAATCCAATTCGGATCTGTCGCATATAGCTCCACCGCTACCTCTAAAAACTGCCGTTTAAGAGCTCTATCGTCCCCTATTTCTTTTAAAACCATGTTGGCACAAGCATTTTTCAACCAAAAACATACAAAGATAATACAATTCGCAAGCCCCTCATTTGTTTGGTGAATTAAAAGAATCCGATTAATTTTAATTCCTTATACAGAACCCAGATCCGGTATTCATGCAGCCACTCAAAATATACAACACACTTAGTCGAGAAAAAGAAATCTTTGAAGCGATTAATGCCCCGCATGTGGGATTGTATGTCTGTGGCCCGACCGTCTACAATTATGCCCACTTAGGGAATATTCGAACGTTCACTTCCTTTGATATTCTTCACCGTTATTTAAAGAAAATCGGATATAAAGTGCGTTACGTCCGAAACATCACAGACGTAGGCCACCTCGTAGGCGACGGAGATGAGGGCGAAGATAAGATTGGCAAAATGGCCAAATTGGAAAAGCTTGAGCCGATGGAAATCGTACAACGCTATACCAACGATTTTCACGAAGTACTTCTGAAATTCAATTTATTACCTCCGAGCATCGAACCCACGGCAACGGGACACATTGTTGAGCAAATTGAAACGACAAAATCCCTAATTGACAAAGGGATGGCGTACGAATCCAATGGCTCTATTTATTTCGACATTGAGGCATACAATAAACAAGGCGGCGATTATGGTAAATTATCCGGCCGAATTTTGGATGATTTATTAACCGAAACGCGAGATTTAGATGGCGTAGGTGAAAAACGCAGCCCACTTGATTTTGCCCTTTGGAAAAAAGCATCGCCCGAACACATCATGCGCTGGCCATCTCCTTGGGGAGACGGATTTCCAGGCTGGCACCTTGAATGTACCTGCATGAGCCACAAGTATTTAGGCGACACCTTTGACATTCACGGTGGCGGCATGGACTTAAAGTTCCCGCATCACGAATGCGAAATCGCACAAGCGAAAGCAGCCCATGGACGCGCACCGGTACGCTACTGGATGCACACAAATATGCTGACGGTAAACGGTCAAAAAATGAGTAAGTCCCTAGGTAATTCTTTCCTTCCGAACGAATTAATTTCGGGCAATCACCCATTATTGGAGCAGGCCTACAGCCCCATGACCGTACGCTTCTTTATGCTTCAGTCGCAATACCGAAGCACCTTAGACTTCTCAAACGAAGCCTTGAAGGCCGCCCAAAAAGGATATAAGCGCATCGCAAATGGCCTACGGATCATCAAATCAATGGAGTTCCCAGCTGCAACGATTGAACAAGTTGACCCAACCATCAATACCGAAATTAACGCGGATATTCAGGGATGCTACGATGGCATGAACGATGATTTAAATACGGCTGTAACAATTGCTAGTCTATTTTCGTTGTTAAAAAAGATTAACCAGTTGTATACGGGCCAGCTAACATTTGAGCAATTGGGGGCGAACGGATTTGAGGCTTTAAAAACGAATTACATCAGCTTTTTGGAAGATGTTTTAGGCTTGCTGGAAGAGTTTCCTGAAAATCAGGACCAGCTCATCAAAGGCATGCTAGCATTATACCAAGACTTTAAAGCAAACCGCCAATACGACAAAGTGGACGAAATTCGCGCAAGCTTTAAATCCATGGGATTACTGATTAAAGATATGAAAACCCGCATCGACTGGGGATATGAAGAATAATTATGTTTAGAGATTTAACACCCAATGTCCGTTTATTAATTCTCATTAACGTGGGCATGTTTCTTGCCAAATCGTTTTTGCCAGATGAATATTTGAGCCTGCACTATTTTGGGGCAAAGGATTTTTATCCGTTCCAACTCGTGACGTATATGTTTGTGCACGGTAGTTTTTTCCATTTGTTGGGGAATATGTTCGGCCTATATATGTTTGGTTCGTTATTGGAACGCATTTGGGGCGCACAACGCTTTTTATTTTTCTACTTTTTCTGCGGTATTGGCGCAGGATTGCTCTATGTTGGGATCCAACATTTTGTTGACTTTGCCGATGTGCGTCGAGCAACAGAGGTTGTACTCAGTAATCCAAGTTCATTCAATTTAATGGATTATGCTCAGCATTATGCGGTGATTGGTTCTCCACAGGGAATCGCGCTTAACATTGAATGGGTGCATGCGAATTACGACGAATACATTAATCGCAGCATTTTGGGTGGGGCATCAGGATCTATTTTTGGCATACTTATGGCGTTCGGGTACCTATTCCCCAATTCGGAAATGTTTTTATTCCCACTTCCGATACCGATTAAGGCGAAATACTTTGTCAGCTTTTATGGACTATATGAATTGTATCAAGGCATCCAACAATACGAAGGGGATAATGTCGCACATTTCGCGCACATCGGCGGGATGATCTTTGCGGTCATCTTATTGAAGTTTTGGGGAACAAAACGAAACAATTTTTATTAAGATGAAAAGTATTTGGCACGATATAAAAGCAATTTTCCAACAACCCAACAAAGGGTTGATGCAAATTATCGTGATCAATGTGGGCATATTCATCGCACTCATGCTGACGAAAGTTACGCTCATCTTGACGGGCAAACCTGTATTTTTTAATGCATTTCTGGAGCAGATTAGCCTTTCCTCAAGCTTCAGTGAATTCATTCGTCAGCCTTGGGCAATACTCTCGTATTTTTTTGTGCACGTAGATCTCATGCATGTGGTCTTTAACATGCTTTTCTTATACTGGTTTGGTCAAATTTTACAGGACTTTTTGGGCCAAACCAAAACGATTCAATTGTACTTTTTAGGTGGAATAGCCGGGGCGATAGCCTATTTAGTAACCTTAAATACGATTCCCTTTTATGTGAATCAAGGGCCGATGTACTTGATGGGTGCTTCCGCAGGTGTGTATGCCATCGTAACTTCTGCGGCTACGCTTCGCCCTAATTACACCGTTCATTTATTTTTAATTGGCCCAGTGGCCATAAAATACATCTCTGCCTTTTATGTGGTTTGGTCAGTGCTCGAGAGTGTCGGATCGAATGGCGGTGGGAACATCGCTCATTTAGGAGGAGCATTGGTCGGCGTGTTGTATGCGATTTACATCAAAGGTACGGAAGCTACCATCACCCGGGTAGAAAAAGTATTGACTTATGTAACGGTCGCGGCTCAAAAATCCGTTGGCATTGCCTCAACAGAAGTCGTTGACGAAGAGGAACTTAACCAGATTTTAGACAAAATATCGAAATCAGGATTTGATAGTTTAAGTAAATTAGAAAAGAAGAGATTGTTCCAGGCGAGTCAAAAAAATGAATAAGCCAGAAAAACATTTTTACCTTTGTGTGGTTAGTCTTTCACTAGAATAAAATTATATCGTGTCAACCCAATTCCCAGCCGGGCCTTTATTAAGCAAGATTCAATCCCCAGCGGATTTGCGTAAGCTTCCCGCGGATCAGCTTCCCGCTGTTTGCCAGGAATTGCGGCAATTCATCATTGATCATGTTTCTGTGAATGGAGGGCACTTCGGTGCTTCTTTGGGAGTCACGGAGTTAACGGTTGCCTTACATTATGTATTCAATACGCCCGACGACCAATTGGTCTGGGATGTGGGACATCAGGCATATGGGCATAAGATTTTGACGGGCCGCCAATCCGTTTTTCACACCAATCGATTGTTTGGTGGAATTAGTGGGTTTCCGAAACGGTCCGAAAGTCCTTTTGATGCATTTGGTGTGGGACATTCCTCTACGTCCATTTCAGCGACGCTGGGCATGGCGGTGGCTTCCCGCTATAAAAAAGAATTTGATCGCCAGCACATTGCGGTCATTGGAGATGGCTCGATGACAGCTGGCATGGCGTTTGAGGCCATGAATCATGCAGGCGATATTCCTAACAACATGTTGATCATATTAAATGACAACTGCATGGCCATCGACCCCAATGTAGGGGCTTTAAAAGAATATTTAACGGATATTACCACGTCGCATACCTACAATAAGGTCAAAGATGACGTATGGAATTTGCTTGGCAAAATGTCCAAATTTGGCAAATCAGCCCAAGAAATCGTTTCTAAAATCGAAAACGGTTTAAAAGCCACGCTATTACACCAGAGTAATCTTTTTGAGTCGCTTAATTTACGCTATTTCGGCCCGATTGATGGGCACGATGTAGATAACCTGACAACGATCTTGCGGGATCTGAAAGATATTCCTGGGCCTAAAATTTTGCATTGCATCACGACTAAAGGCAAAGGATATTCGTTAGCAGAAAAAGACCAAACCCTTTGGCATGCGCCTGGCAAGTTTGATAAACTAACCGGCGAAATACATAAAAAAACGTATGATAATCCGCAGCCTCCCAAGTATCAAGAGGTTTTCGGAAATACATTACTTGAACTGGCGGAGAAAAACGACAAAATCATGGGCGTAACACCGGCCATGCCTTCGGGATCTTCATTAAATATTATGATGCGGGCAATGCCTGATCGGGCATTCGATGTAGGAATCGCAGAACAACATGCCGTTACGTTTTCAGCAGGATTGGCCACGCAAGGTCTAACCGTTTTTTGTAATATTTACAGTTCATTCATGCAACGTGGGTATGACCAAGTTGTACACGATGTGTGCATCCAAAAACTACCTGTTATCTTTTGTCTAGACCGCGCCGGATTAGCGGGGGCGGATGGTGCGACGCATCATGGCAACTTGGATTTAACGTATATGCGCTGTATTCCCAATATGATTGTGGCGGCGCCACGCAATGAGCAAGAATTACGCAACATGATGTATACGGCTCAGCTGGATTCGTTTAAAACCTTGGGCATGGCGATGTCCATTCGTTATCCACGTGGAGAAGGTGTTATGCCAGTTTGGCGAACAGATTTTGAGGAGTTGGAGATTGGGAAAGGCCAACAAATCCTACCCGGAAAACAGGTAGCTGTGTTATCCATTGGGCATATTGGAAATGAAGCGGAGAAAGCGTGCAAATTGCTACGCGAACAAGGTTTAGAGCCTGCATTGTATGACATGCGTTTTGTGAAACCGCTTGATGAGGCACTATTACATGATGTTTTCAAGTCTTACCCTTCGGTCATTACCGTAGAAGATGCGTCGATCGTCGGCGGCTTCGGATCTGCCATCGCCGAATTTATGGTAGATAATCAATATGCAAACCAATTGATCCGCTTGGGTATTCCAGATACCTTAGTTGAACATGGGGAACAAGCTGAATTATATCACCTTTGTGGCATCGATTCTTCCGGAATTGCACAAAAAATAGCTGAACTTTTTCAGGTTAAACCTACTCAAAAGGCTACTAAGTCCGTAGTCCACTAAATTCCCTCGTGCTGATTTTTAATCAATTAGCACTTTTCAAAGAAATTATCCATACCTTTGCACCTTAAATTCTCCGACACAGGAGCATTTTAATTCATTCAACGCCTACATTTTTATGCAAAGCATTCGTAACATTGCCATTATTGCCCACGTTGACCACGGTAAAACGACTCTTGTGGACAAAATTATTCATGCCTCTAAAATCTTTCGTGAGAACCAAGAATTTGGAGATTTGATCTTAGATAATAACGATTTAGAGCGTGAACGCGGTATTACGATTACGTCAAAAAACGTGTCGGTTCGTTATAATGGAGTTAAGATTAACATCATTGACACACCTGGTCACGCCGACTTTGGCGGTGAGGTGGAGCGTGTTTTGCGTATGGCGGATGGTGTTATTTTGTTAGTAGATGCGTTCGAGGGCCCAATGCCACAAACACGTTTCGTATTATCAAAAGCTATCGCTTTAGGATTAAAGCCGATTGTTATCGTAAACAAAGTAGATAAAGAAAACTGTCGTCCAGACGAGGTACACGAAAGTGTATTTGATTTGATGTTTAACTTAGAAGCAACGGAAGACCAATTGGATTTCCCATGCATCTATGGTTCTTCGAAACAAGGTTGGATGAGTACGGATTGGAAAAAGCCGACAGACAATATCATTCCATTATTGGATGCGATCATTGAGCACATTCCTGCTTCTAAAGTACAAGAAGGCACTCCTCAAATGCAGATTACGTCATTAGACTATTCTTCATTCGTAGGCCGTATCGCCATC
This sequence comes from Cytophagaceae bacterium, assembly GCA_947461155.1. Classification (GTDB taxonomy): domain Bacteria; phylum Bacteroidota; class Bacteroidia; order Cytophagales; family Spirosomataceae; genus Aquirufa. Next base: position 14,799 of record CANHKE010000005.1, read on the forward strand.
GGACGTTTAGAGCGTGGTACATTAACAGAAGGCATGCAAATTTCACTTTGCAAGGCTGATGGTACAACGAAGAAAATGCGTATCAAAGAACTTCAGGTTTTCGAAGGTCTTGGAAAAGTAAAAGTGGATAAAGTAGAATGTGGCGAAATTTGTGCAATCACAGGTATCGAAGATTTCGAAATTGGTGACACCGTTGCTGACGCAGAGAATCCAGAGGCATTAGCGCGTATCGCGATCGATGAGCCTACGATGAACATGTTGTTCACTATCAACAACTCTCCATTCTTTGGTAAAGAAGGTAAATTAGTAACATCGCGCCACATCCGTGACCGCCTGTTCAAAGAGACTGAGAAAAACTTAGCCTTGAAAGTTGTTCCAACGGAAAGTGAAGATAAATTCTTAGTATTTGGCCGTGGTATTCTCCACTTGTCAGTATTAATCGAAACGATGCGTCGTGAAGGGTATGAATTGCAAGTAGGTCAGCCACAAGTAATCTTCAAAGAAGGTGAAAATGGAGAGCGTTTAGAGCCAATTGAATCTTTGGTTGTAGATGTACCTGCGGAAGTTGCTGGTAAAGTAATCGAATTAGCGACGCAAGGAAAAGGAGAATTATTGATCATGGAGCCGAAAGGTGATTTGCAACACTTAGAATTCAACATTCCATCACGTGGATTGATTGGTTTACGTTCGAAAGTGTTAACAGCAACTTTTGGGGAAGCGATCATGGCTCACCGTTTCATCGCGTACGAAGAATTTAAAGGTGCTATTCCAGGACGTATCAACGGATCATTGATCTCCATGAATACAGGTCCAGCGATTCCTTATGCCATCGATAAATTACAAGACAGAGGGGTGTTCTTCATCGATCCAGGTGAAGAAGTGTACACAGGTATGGTTGTAGGTGAGCATAATCGCCAAAACGATATCGAAGTGAACCTTCAAGCTGCGAAGCAATTAACAAACATGCGTGCTTCTGGTACGGATTCAAATACGAAAATTGCTCCGAAATTAAACTTCTCATTAGAAGAGTGTATGGAATTTATCCAAAAGGA
>CANHKE010000006.1 GCA_947461155.1 Cytophagaceae bacterium
AAAAAGAACAATTAGAATTAAACCTGCAGAAATACCGCCAGATTTTTTTTCGGTTGCAGCTGGCTTAGCAGCTGGCTTTGGTTGTTGTGTACTCATTAGTTTGGTAATTTGGGGTTAAAGAATTATTTACTAATAAAACTTGTTGAAAAAATGACGGAGTAGCTTTCATAGTTTTAACTGCCGCTGTTTTTTTCAGTCAAAGCAAAAGTAATGCAATTCTAATTTAATTTTTACATGGTCCAAAGCCCCCACCACGTAAAATATTACACTTGACAAAAACGCTATTGTATTATCTTGATATTTTACCCAAAAATAGGCCCTTTATTAGGTACTTTTTTGAGAATTAAAAAATTAAAAAAAAATGAAAAAAAAATGAAATTTGACCAATTTTGCCCCTAAATAGTACCAAAAAAACATACCTTTGCCCTGTAATAATCGAAAAATGGACTCACCCTTTAGCCCCAAAGGCCCACGTGCCGCACACCGCAAAAGTGAAAGTCAGCCCCTAAAAGAGGCGATTGAATCCTTATTACGTGTTTACAAACTTCAAGGCCAATACGATGAAACGTATATTATAGCTAACTGGCAAGAAATCATGGGTAAGCCCATCGCTGCACGTACCCAAAAAATATACATCAAGAACGGCAAGTTATTTCTTCAATTAGATAGCGCACCGCTTAAAAAAGAACTCATGATGGCCAAAGCCAAAATGATTGACCTGATTAACAAATACGCTCATTCCGATTTAATTCAAGAAGTCGTATTCCTATAATTACTCGCTTATGTTTCAAATACCTCATTTATTAACACCCGGAAACCGCGTAGGGATTATATCCCCCGCCTCCCATCCGACTTCCGAACAATGGAAAGCAGGACTCCGCGTGTTAACCGATTGGGGATTAGAAATCGTTCTAGGTGAAAATTACCTTGCCGAACACTTTGGTTTAGGTGGAACAGACGAACAACGTCGTGCTGATCTCCAACGCATGCTGGACGACCCTAACATTCAGGCCATTTTTCCCTTGCGCGGTGGATATGGGGTAAGCCGACTCCTCGACGGGCTAGATTTTACCAAATTCATCGAGCACCCCAAATGGATCGTTGGTTTTTCCGACATCACCGCATTACTTTGTCACATAGATACACTATCCATCGCCAGTATACATGGACCCATGCCCAATAATTTCTGCCAAAAAGGTGGCGAGGCGGCATTGGCCAACTTACATACGTTGCTATTCGAAGGTCGCACGGAGATTCGCACCACCATTCATCCGCTCAACAAACACGGTGAAGCGGAAAGTAGCATAATCGGCGGAAATCTTTCCCTACTTACCCATTTGATTGGAACCAACAGTTTTCCCAATCCGAAAGGCAAAATTCTATTCATTGAAGAAGTGGGCGAACGCTTGTATCATGTGGACCGACTACTCCTTCAATTAAAACGAGCGGGCTATTTGAGCGATCTAGCTGGATTAATAATCGGCGGATTTACCGATTGCAAAGAAGCCAGCTTGGAAATCGGACTTCGCGTCGAAGATATGATCCTGGAGCACACCGCGGCCTACAACTACCCCATCGCGTTCGATTTTCCAGCCGGACACATACCAAACAATCAACCACTGCCGATGGGCAAAAAAATCAAGTTCTTGGTAAATGCTGAAAATGTCCAAGTAACTGATTAACAAATACCGTTTTTTCGCAAGCAGCCGCGTAGTTTTGATCAAAAAAAAGATGCTTGCAAAAACCTACGGAATGTCTGTTTTCGGCGTTTCTGCCGCCCTAATTACCATAGAGACCAATGTCGCCCAAGGCAGTAAATGCTTTCTTGTGGGCCTTCCAGATTCCACCATCAAGGAATCCATACAGCGCGTCGAATCCGCCATTAAACAGATGGGAGGCTTCTTTCCGCGGCGAAAAGTAATTATCAATTTGGCCCCGGCGAATATCCGCAAAGAAGGCTCAGCCTACGATCTACCAATCGCCCTATCGCTGATGCATGCTTCGGAACAAGTCGAAATGCCCACCTTACCCCATTTTGTTATCATGGGCGAACTAGCATTGGATGGTGTCCTTCGTCCAATCAAAGGGGCTTTGGCCATGGTGATGGAAGCCCAAAAACAAGGATTCACCAAACTGATTTTACCACGGGAAAATGCCACGGAAGCCGCCATGATTCAAGGCATGGAGGTATATGGCATGGAAACACTATCCGAAACTGTCTTGTTCTTGCGCGGCAAAACCATACATAAACCTTTTCCCACGACCCAAACCAGCACGCATTCATATGATGACGGGTTGGACTTCGCCCATGTACGCGGCCAAAAAATCGCCAAGCGTGCCTTTGAAATTGCCGCCGCAGGCGGGCACAACCTCCTGCTCATCGGACCTCCCGGTGCCGGAAAAACGATGCTTGCAAAACGAATTTCCAGTATTCTACCTCCATTAACGTTAGAGGAAGCGATGGAAACGACCAAAATCCATTCCGTCGCAGGCAAAATCCTTCAAAATTCGCAATTGATCGCACAGAGGCCTTTCCGCTCGCCGCATCACAGCATTTCTTCCACCGCGTTAATCGGTGGCGGCTCCAATCCCCAACCCGGCGAAATTTCCCTAGCCCACAATGGCGTTCTCTTTTTAGATGAATTGCCTGAATTTTCCCGGCACGCACTCGAGGTAATGCGCCAACCGCTTGAAGATCATCATGTACTTATTTCTCGAGCCAAATGGTCCATCGATTTTCCAGCCAATTTCATGTTGATCGCCAGCATGAACCCTTGCCCCTGTGGCTACTTCAACCATCCCACGAAAGACTGCACCTGCGGACAGGAAGTTGTCAAACGCTACTTGAATAAAATTTCCGGACCCCTATTAGATCGAATTGACCTACACATCGAAGTTAGCCCTGTTGCTTTTGAAGAAATCCGCTCCCCCGATATGGCAGAAGCCAGTGCGATTATTCGTGAGCGCGTCATCGCAGCACGCAACAGGCAACAAACCAGATTTCGCAATTATCCGGAGGTCCACGCCAATGCGGGAATGACGAGCCAGCTGGTCGGCCTATTTTGTCCCTTGCAAACAGAAGTGGAGACATTGCTCCAACAAGCCATGAAGCGATTGCAATTGTCTGCACGTGCCTACGAGCGAATCTTAAAAGTCGCCCGAACCATTGCGGATTTAGCCGGGACACCCGAAATTGAACCAAACCACATGGCAGAAGCCATCACCTATCGAAATTTAGATAGAGAAAATTGGGCAGGATAATGTATTTTTGAAAAAAAATAATTGATGACTCGACTGCTCTTCCTCTTTTCGTTACTGTGCTCGCTCGCGACCGTAAGTTTTGGCCAAAATCCATCTTTCAAAGTTTGGGAGGCGCCTGAGGCCATATTCCAGCGTGCATCTAAAGAGAAAAAACCGATTCTATTAGAAGCATTTTTACCTACCTGCCCGCATTGCATGGCCTACGACAAAACCTTGCGAAGCCCGATTATCAAGAATTACCTCGACAAAAACTTTTTGGCCTATCAGATTGATCTTTCCAAACGCGAGAATGGGCTGTTTTTACGCAAGCAAAATATTTTTATTCCGTCAACGCCTTCCTTTGTTATTTTATCACCGGAAGGTAAAATCTGGCATATAGAAATTATGGGCGAAGAATTGAATTCAACACAGGGTATCCTAAAAACCTTGCAGATCGCAACAGATCCACAAACGCGCGATGCAGGAAAATTAGCGCGCTACAAGCAGGGCGAACGCCAGCCTGACTTATTGCTTTCAACCGCCTTTTTCACGCGCGTCACGATGGACACTACCCAGAATATTTCTATTGTGAATGACTATGCAAAAACGCAAACGCCAGAACATGCGGACGCGGAACTTAATTTTTTGTTAATCCAAAAAGCGATGCTGGACTCCGACAATTCAGTCTTTCAAAATTTTCTGTCAAATCTGCCTGCCTATTATGCTAAATATGATTCGTCGCTTGTCAAACAAACAGCAGAAAATGTCTTGATGGCGAGTATCTTTTCGAGTCGGGCAAGAAAATACACACCGGCTCGCATCGATTCCCTCAAAAAAAATCTCAGCCAGATAGGCGTCCCTGCCAAACAAATTGCGATGCGATTGATCGTGTTGGAAGTTTTAATCGACCTTGATCAAGCGGCTCATGCAAAGGCAACTGATCGAATTATTCAATTTTACGAAGGCAAACCAATTCCAGAAAAGGAAAAAGCGTTTTGGTGCAAACAACTTGCCCGAAATGCAAGCCAAGCAGGACCCTGTCCCTTACCCTAAATCCTTTTGGAAATTCATTGGAAAAACATTAATTTCAATGACAGTTTTGCATCCTCTTCGAATCATTTATGAAAAAAGTTTTACTCCTTATCCTTTCCTGCTCGATCGGATTATTAGCAACAAGTTCGATTCCTTTGGGCGGAGAAGAATCGTTGGAATCCGTTTTCAAACGCATCAAAGAGGAGGTTGACCAAAATTCCAAAGCCTATGTCACATTAGGCGACGCTTGTAAAAAAATCGGTCACCGATTGACAGGCAGCGCAAATGGAAAAAAAGCAGAAGAATTCGCTTTTCAATTATTTAAAAGCTACGGATTCCGAGATACTAAATACGAAGGATTTCAAGTAGAAGCCTGGGCACGCGACACCGTCACCTTGTCTGTCGCCCCACCCAAATCAGATGATTTCAGAGAAATTAAAGTGGTATCGCTAGCCTTAACGCCCGTGGAGGCAAACATCACAGGTAGTATGGTCGACTGCGGAAATGGGTTGGATGCCGATTTTGCAGCGAAAAAAGACCTTGTAAAGGGAAAAGTAGTATTGGCTAATATAGGCTTATTAAATGCCGAGCCAGGTACACGCAACTTACACCGTTCTGAAAAAACAGCCCTTGCCATTCAATATGGCGCCATTGGTGTCATATTTGTCAATACCGTAAAAGGTGAGGTTTTGTTGACAGGCACCGCATCTGTAACGGGAAATTTAATTTCCATTCCAGCGGTATGTATTTCACTTGAAAGCGGCACCGAATTACGCAAATGGCTCGTGGAACAACCCGGCTTATTGAGCATGATTGAAATGCATAATGTTAGCCAACCCATCAAAGCACGTAACGTCGTTGCCACATTAAAAGGTGAAAGCAGAAAACTGCGTCATGAAAAAATTGTCATCGGCGGGCACTTGGATTCGTGGGATTTAGCTACTGGTGCTATTGATAATGGCATTGGTTCATTTTCAGTTATTGACATCGCCCGAACCTTCAAAGCATTGGGATTGAAAAGTAAACGGACAATCGAATTTGTGGCGTTTATGGGTGAAGAAGAAGGACTATTAGGTTCAAAAGCCTATATCGAACGCGCAAAACGTAACGGCGAAATCGACGAAATTGTCTACATGATTAATTTGGATATGGTCAACAATGTTTATGGATTCAATGCAGGTGGGCGCGATGAAATGCTTCCGATTCTGAAGGAAATTGGTGATAAAATCAAATCCATTGACGCGAAATTTGGCAACGAGATTCACAACTCCGCGGGTCTACATTCGGATCATCAAGTCTTTTTAATGGAGGGAATTCCAGCTGCAGATCCGTTAGGAAAATTGACGCGCTCGGTGCTCGATTGCTACCATGCGAATTGCGATTCGTTCGATTTGGTTAATAAATCGGAAATGGAAAACAATGTCAAATACACATCCATGCTATTGTACGCATTGGGAAATGCCCAAGCGATTCCGGCTAAAAAACTCGATTTTTATTCCACACGCGACTTTTTCATCAAGCAAAATTTACGCAGAGAATTAGAATTAGGAAATGAGTGGCGCTGGGGAAATAATTAAAATTTAAACCGTATTTTTACTTTTTGTTTGCACATATGAACGCTTCGAATCCATCTTTTTTTGATCACGACATGGAAATGATTCCTGAAAACTCTTTTAAATCTATCATTAAAGTTATCGGCATCGGTGGTGGCGGCTCTAACGCCGTGAAACACATGAAGGAGATGGAAATCAAAGGCGCCGATTTAGTCATTTGTAATACAGATTCGCAAGCTTTGGCATCGAATCCAGTGCAAACAAAGATCAAATTAGGCCAGCAAGGATTAGGTGCGGGAACAGATCCGGAGGTAGGCCGACAAGCCGCTTTGGAGTCACGTGAAAAGATTCAACAAGTGTTGTCAAATGACACGCAAATGGTATTCATCACCGCTGGTATGGGTGGAGGAACCGGAACAGGTGCGGCACCCGTTATTGCCGAAATCGCCCGTGAGCGAAATTTATTGACCGTAGCCGTCGTGACCGCCCCATACAAATGGGAAGGACGCGATAAGATTCACTATGCAATGAATGGCGTAGAAGCACTCAAAAGCTATTGCGACACCGTCATCGTGGTGATGAATGATAAATTAGCCGAACATTACGAAAATTTACCGATGTCGGACGCTTTCTCGAAAGCAGATGACGTATTAGCCAAAGCCGTAAAATCCGTTGTAGACGTGATTGCTAAGCCTGGCGATATAAATACCGACTTCATGGATGTGAAGAAAGTGTTAACCAAAGCGGGTCAAGCGATGATGAGTTCAGCATTTGGAGAAGGAGACAACCGTGCGTTTGAGGCAATCGAAGAAGCATTAAAATCACCTTTGTTGAATTCACAAGAAATCAAAGGCGCAAAACGTATACTCGTAACAGTTTCCACAGGAAGCAAACGTCCTTTGTTAATGAAAGAGCAAAATACGATCATTAACTATTTGAATGAACGTATTTATGCCCAAGCGGACATGGTTAAATTTGGCTATTCGTCAGATGAAGATCTTGGCGAAAGCTTATACTTAACTGTCATCGCCGCTGGCTTCGAACACGAAGAAGATGGTTTTGGTGGTTATTTTGAAAAACCAGAAACCACCTATTCAGGAGAAGAATTCGGCGAACATGAATTAGTCGCTGGACATACCGTCACTTTTGAAGGAGAAAGCGCCGGCAACATCATGAATGAAGATGCACGTTTCGCCTATATGGTCGAACAATACGTCAATGGTGGTCCGAGCGAACGCGAATTTGATGTTCCTACCTATCGCCGAAATGCCGCTAAATTAATTTCGATTGATAGCCTTCGTCGCGACGAATGGGTCGTAACAGACTTATACGAAAATTAATTCGAACGAACTTGCTGAATAGCTTGGCGAATGATTTCTTCACTCGCCAACGCTACTTCAAATTCAGAAATTGCAGCTACGCCCCCCATCGAAATGCCTGGTCTGCGATATTCCATCAACGAATCCCGAACCGTCCGTGCGCTTAAATGAATCGCATCCACCCCGATTTGCTTAAAAAAGGTGCAGTTTTGCGGGTTTACCCCACTCCCCGCCATTATCTGAATCCGCCCATCAGCACGTTCAACCAGCGCGGCGAGCGCTTCCATCCCATCCATCGCTTTATCCCTTTGCCCCGAACTTAAGATCCGGACAAATCCCAAACGGATCAATTCTTCCATGACCTCAAGCGGTTCCCGTGAAACATCTATGGCCCGATGGCAAGTTAATTCGACACCCGGTGCAACGCGTTTGACCTCAGCTAAAAAAGCAACATCCAAATCCCCATTAGGCAATAATGCCCCCACAACCAAGCCATGAACTCCCGCTTCTACAAGGTCATTTGCTTCGGCCAACATCGTTTGCTTTTCCGTCGCATCATAGCAAAAATCACCCCCACGCGGTCGAAGCATCGCATGAACCTCCAAGGTCGTGTCCGCCAAGACCCGCTTGACCAATCCAGTCGATGGAGTCGTTCCCCCTTCATGCGGCGATGCACAAAGTTCGACACGATCTGCTCCAGCCCGATCAGCCGCCAGACAGGATATGAGGGAATAGGCACAAACTTCAACGGCAATTTCTCGATTATTTTTCATAAAAAGAGGCGATTAAACGCCATATAGGAAGCTTTTAGATATTTATTCAAAATTTAAAAAATAAATCTTTTATAAATATATTTTTATTTTACTTTTGCACACAGATCAATTTGAAATACTAAAATTACAAATCATATGTATTGGACACTAGAACTTGCCTCCTACTTAGAAGATGCCCCTTGGCCGGCTTCTAAAGATGAATTAATTGACTTCGCGATCCGTACCGGATCCCCACTTGAAGTTGTTGAAAACTTACAAGAATTAGAAGATGACGGTCAACCATTCGAAAGCATCGAAGAAATTTGGCCAGATTATCCGACGAAGGATGACTTCTTCTTCAACGAAGACGAATATTAATTAAGAGGCGAAAGCCTCTTTTTTGTTGGCCCGAATCTCCCCCGCCAAACGCGTATTGCGTAAACTAATTCCCCAGCGACGCATTAACACATCGTCCCAACAAGTCGCCATTTCATGCGTTTTCAGGTACGCTAATTCCCCAGCAACATAGGGTAAGGCTTCATGTAGGCGCGTCAAATCCAATGCTAATAATGCAAACGCCCGTGAGCCATAGGTTGACCATAAATGTGCTTGAATATCCGCTGGCAAACTTTTTGCCTCCGACATAAATCGAGATTTTTCGTTTTCCTCACCTCCCATCAAGGTATGATCCTGAGTCCGACAGGGCGTCGGAGCTCGATTTAACACTTCACGCTCTAACTCATCCAGCGTATCCGCCGCCATTACCCGGTAGGTTGTCCATTTCCCACCCATGATACTGACTAGTTTGCTCCGACCATCCACTTCCACTTCATGATCGCGCACTAAAGATTTCGTGTCCGTAGACATAGCGCTATCCAAAGCCGCTTGCAAGAGCGGTCTTTGGCCAACGAACGTAGCGCTGACATCGTTTCGGAAGGCTTTTTTCGTTGAATAGCGATTGAAGTAATCCAACAAATAATCAATTTCATCCGATAAAATTTCCGGCGACTCAACCAATTTATCGGGTTCGTCTGTGGTGCCGACTAACACATATTCACGCCAAGGAATCACAAATATGACGCGCCCATCGTCTGTTTTGGGAATCAACAAAGCGGTTTCACCGGGCCAGAAATCGGCCGACAAAACAATATGAGCCCCCCGACTCACCTTCATACGTGGCTTTAATTTTGGATTGGCCAATGCACGCACATGATCCGTAAAGGGTCCAGTCGCATTAACAACCGATTTGACTGGAATTTGAAAAGTTTGACCGGAGAGCAAATCAGTCCAACAAACTTCCTTAATTTTTAAACTTTTAGGCGAATGCACAAAGGAATTGAGTTCGGCATAATTAAGGATGCAAGCACCCGCTGCCTCCGCTGATTGCAAAATGGCGAGCGCATAGCGGGCATCATCTAACTGCCCATCGGTATACATGACTCCGCCCCGCACATGGTGCAATGATAAATTGGGGCAAACCTGACGCATTTGACTTTGACTTAATCCACGGCTTGGTTCCAAATTAGTATGCCCAGCGATGCGATCATACATCCACATCCCAATACGGTAATAAATGCGATCAAACCAGGAATAACAAGGAGTTAACAACGCAAGCGGGTGCGCCAAAAATGGGGCATTCTGAAGCAAAACTTTTCGTTCGTGTAAGGCTTTATAAACCATTTTGAATTGCTGCCAATCCAATTTCTTAACCGCTTGTTCCAAATAGCGAACGCCACCATGAACTAACTTGGTCGATTTAGACGAGGTCTGAGAAGCAAAATCCCCTTTTTCAATAAGTAAAACACGGTATCCACGCAAAGCAGCATCCAATGCAACCCCAGCACCAGAAGCACCACCACCTATAATACATAGGTCGAACGGAGCGTCAAGTTTCTTGAATTGATCTGGGCGATTGAAAGCCATAACTTGGAATTTATCTTCTAAACAATTGAAAAAGCCACATTTACTCACAATTTGGAAAATAAAAAGCAAAAGATTCCATTAATATTGATATAAATGGCAGAGATTTTATAATTTTGCAGTCCTTTAAAAAAGAATTTAATTACGCATGGCAAAGAAAGAGACAAACGAATCGATTGAAATTATTGAAAGCCCGGAAGCACTTCAACAAGAGCTTACGAAGGTGACCGGTTTTTTTGAAAAAAATAAATCCACTGTATTAGTTGCAGGCATCGTGGTGATCGGTGCGATTGTTGGCTATTTCGGATTCGCCTGGTACCAAAACAACCAAGCAATCGAAGGTGAAAAGAAATTATACAAAGCGGTTTATGCGTTTGAATCCGATTCACTGGCAGCCGCTTCAAAAGATCTTGCTAAAGTTTCAGATGAATTTGGTGGTAACGCACAAAATTTGGCAGATTTATACTTAGGCATTACCTTAATCAAACAAGGTAAATACGATCAAGCAATCGAAAAATTGAAAAATTTCCAAAGCGGTGATTTGTTGGTTCAAGCACGTGCCTTGTCTTTAGTTGGCGATGCCTATTCCGAGAAAAAATCGTACGCTGAAGCGATAGAATATTATCAAAAAGCGGCGGATTATAAGTCAAATAAATTTTTCTCACCTACGTACTTGTTGAAATTAGCAAACGCATACGAGGCTAATAAACAACCAAAAGAGGCGTTAGCGACCTACACGGAAATCACGGAAAAATATCCGCAAGCTTCCGAGTCGATCCCGGCTAAAAAATACAAAGCGCTCCTAGAAAGCTCTATCTCCGAATAAGAAATACATTAATAATGAACTGAAGGGATAAGAGCTTACGCTTTTATCCTTTCTTGTTTTAAGCCCAAATCCATGTCATCTGCTCTAAAAAACCTAAGCGATTTTTCCACTGCGAACCTCCCGGACGTCAGCCAAAAACGCTTTGCCATTATCGTCTCCGAATGGAATACGGAGGTTACAGGTGCACTTTACACAGGTGCTTTTGACACCCTGGTGAAGCACGGAACGCAGGAATCGAATATTATTAGCGTCCAAGTACCGGGCAGCTTCGAATTAAGCTTAGGGGCGCAAAAATTAGCCCAACGAGACGACATCGATGCGGTCATTTGTTTAGGTTGCGTGATCCAAGGTGAGACACGTCACTTTGATTTTATTTGCCAAGCAGTGGCAGATGGAATCACAAATGTTAGTTTGAAATACAATAAACCCGTTATTTTTGGCGTATTAACACCGAATACCCAAGAGCAAGCCATGGACCGCGCCGGTGGAAAACATGGAAATAAGGGAGATGAAGCTGCCATTACAGCGATTAAAATGTTAGCAATTAATTAAGAATATACCATTATGCAAGTTTGGAAATTTGGCGGGACATCCGTAGGAAAACCAGAGCGAATGCAATCGATTCGTCAACTCATCACCGAGGACGGAAAACCTAAAATTGTCGTACTATCAGCTCTTTCAGGTAGTACAAATACGCTTTTAGCTATTTCTGAATCCTTGATTGCACAAAATCAAGCGGAAGCAAAAGCCAAAGCTGCGGAGTTGCGCGCACATTATGACGCCTTTTTAACCGACTTATACCAAACACCCGCTGGCTTAGGTAAAGGTCAAGCCATCGTGGAAAAAGAATTTAATTTCATCGATAGCCTAATCGCGACAATCCCTTACACCCTTAAGCAGGAAAAAGAAATGGTCGCTTTAGGCGAATTACTTTCTACCCAAATTTTTGAGGCATATTTGCAAGAGGAAGGCGTTAACTCCACTTTGTTACCGGCTTTGGATTTTATGGTAATCGATGCGGACAATGAACCCATCATGGCGGAAATCGAAAAGAACTTAGCGACAATACTTGCACCAGTAAAAGACAAGCAGATTTTTATTACACAAGGATTTATTTGCCGCAACCCAGCAGGCGAAGTGGACAACTTGAAACGTGGTGGTTCTGATTATACCGCATCGCTAATTGGTGGCGCCATCCAAGCAGAAGAAATTCAAATTTGGACGGACATCGACGGCATGCACAATAACGATCCCCGTATCGTCAAAAACACCTTTCCAATCCGCGAATTATCTTTTGCCGAGGCGGCAGAGCTAGCTTACTTTGGTGCAAAAATATTGCACCCAAGTACCATTACCCCAGCCAAAATCAAGGGCGTACCTGTGCGCTTGAAAAATACGATGGAACCAAGTGCGTATGGAACTTTAATATCCCAAAAATCAACGGATGTTGAAATCAAAGCAATTTCAGCCAAAGATAACATTACCGCCATCTACATCCACTCTACGCGGATGCTGAACGCATACGGTTTCTTAAAGCGCGTGTTCGAAATTTTCGAAAAATACAAAACGCCCGTAGATATGATCACGACATCCGAAGTTTCGGTTTCTGTGACCATTGATCAAACGGCTAATCTAGATGCGATCATGCGTGATTTACGCGAGTTTGCTGAACTGGAAGACCCGGATAAAGACCAAGTAATTATCTGCATTGTGGGGAATTTTTGGGCCGATAAAGAAGGAATTGCCATCAAAGTCTTGGATGCTATCAAAAACATCCCTATTCGCATGATTTCCTATGGCGCATCGGAACATAATATTTCACTATTAGTGGACGCCAAACACAAAAATGATGCATTAAACGCATTAAACGAAGGACTTTTCTAAACGAACGCCATGTTAACCATTCCATTTATCCGGACAAACACGGACCTTACGATTGCAGGTTTAACGAAAAAGCACGTCAAAGATGCCGCAAGTATCGTGGCTCAACTTTTGGCGATGGATGACAAGCGGAAGTCCTTGCTCCAACAAGCCGAACAGGCGCTTGAAAAATCCAATGCCGCCGCCAAAGAAATCGGCGCATTAATGCAATCCGGACAAAAAGAACAAGCCGAAGGCAAACGCGCGGAAACGGCTGCCCTGAAAGGCGAAATAAAAGTAATGGAAGAAGCGGCACGTGTCGCTGAAAAAGAACTAAGCGATTTATTAGTCACCCTTCCAAACTTACCTCATAGCACTGTTCCTGAAGGAAAAGTAGCCGAGGACAACGAAGTCGTTTTAAACTGGGGTACTATTCCCACGCTTCATGCCGCCGCCAAGCCACATTGGGACCTAATCAAAGACTATGACATCATCGACTTTGACCTAGGAAACAAAATAACGGGTGCCGGATTTCCGGTATACAAAGGAAAAGGAGCTCGTTTACAACGCGCATTAATCAATTTCTTCTTAGACGAAGCAATCAACGCCGGTTATTACGAAATCCAACCACCAATCTTGATCAACGAAGATTCCGGTTTTGGAACGGGACAATTGCCCGATAAAGAAGGCCAAATGTACGTTACTCAGGCTGAAGGCTTGTACCTCATCCCAACGGCTGAAGTACCCATCACGAACTTGTATCGCGATGTCATCGTAAACGAAAAAGAATTGCCGATCAAAAACGTAGGTCATACTCCTTGTTTCCGTCGTGAGGCAGGATCTTGGGGTGCCCACGTTCGTGGCTTGAACCGCCTGCACCAATTCGATAAAATCGAAATTGTACAGATTCAAAAACCCGAAAATTCCTATGCGGCATTAGAAGAAATGTCCTTGCATGTGCAAAGCATTTTGCAAAAATTGGAATTGCCTTATCGCGTCTTGCGCCTATGTGGCGGCGATATGGGCTTCACATCAGCACTAACGTATGATATGGAAGTTTGGTCAGCTGCACAAAGTCGCTGGCTAGAGGTTAGTTCGGTTTCCAACTTTGAAACGTATCAAGCAAACCGCTTGAAATTGCGGACCAAAATCGATGGAAAATCAATCTTATGTCACACGTTAAATGGATCGGCATTAGCGTTACCACGCATCGTGGCCGCCATTTTAGAGAATAATCAAACACCAGAAGGGATTAAAATTCCAGCTGTATTAGTGCCTTATACAGGTTATACGCACATTAGCTAAGCCCTTCAATACGTAACCGGAAACCCTCGCCGTGCAAATTCACTAATTGTACGCGAGGGTCTTCTTTTAGCATTTTGCGCAATTTAGTCATATAGACATCCATGCTGCGCGCATTAAAATAGGTATCATCCCCCCAAATCAATTTCAACGCATAAGACCTGCTGACCGGTCGGCCTAAATTCTCACACAACAATTTCATCAAATCGTTTTCCTTGGGCGTGAACTTTTGTTCCACTCCTGCACGAATCAGTTTCATTTTTTGTGGCCAATACACAAATTCGCCCAAGACAATTTCTTCAGCCAAACTTGGAATAACCTTATCCGTTTTCGTCCGGCGCAATACAGCCTCCATCCGAGCAACTAACACGTCCATGGAGAAGGGTTTGGTCAAATAATCATCAGCCCCAGCCTTGAACCCTTGCAGCGTATCCTCCTCCATGGCTTTGGCAGTCAAGAAAATAATCGGCACATCGAGATGGGTGGCGCGTATGTCTTTGGCCAACGAGAACCCGTCTTTCTTCGGCATCATGACATCCAATACACACAAATCAAAGGATCCTTTGACAAAAAAATCCAGCGCCTCATCTCCATTTTGCGCCCAGGTAACTGCGTAGCCTTTCTTTTTTAAGAATTCGGCAAGCAATAAACCCAAATTGGGATCATCTTCCGCGAGTAATATTTCAGTCGTTTGTGCCATATGGTATTGTTATTTCAAAGGTACTGCCCTCCCCTAATTTACTTGAAACGTGCACGTGTCCACCGTGGGCCTCCACAATTTTCTTTACATAACTTAAGCCTAAACCAAAGCCTTTAACATTATGAACGTTCCCCGTTGGCACCCGGTAAAAAGGCTCAAAAACAGCCGAAAGCACCTCTTTTAGCATCCCCATCCCTTGGTCACGCACAAGTATATGAAATCCTTGACTGTCGGAACGAGTCCGAATATTAACCTGCGGTGAATCTGGACTGTATTTAATGGCATTGTCCAACAAATTATTTAATACATTCGTGACATGCACCTCATCCACAAACAACTGATGTTGATCGGCAGCCAAATCCAACGCCAAAGTACCCTGGTTCGTATGCAAAAGCGGTGCATTCATATCAGCCACTTGTTGAATCAACGCATGCAGATCAGTCGACTTTTTCTTCAATACGATTTCTTCGCGTTCCATTTG
>CANHKE010000007.1 GCA_947461155.1 Cytophagaceae bacterium
GCATATAGTAAAAGCCTTTTCGGCGAATGAAGACTACGTGTAAAATGAAGGCCAAAAGTGGTAATGCGAAAAACAATAAGGTGGATATTTTGTGCAAGATTGTGTCCAAAAGTGCTTCTACTAAATCCGCAGAACTCGCGTATTCTTTACCTACGTTGTATACTTGTTTGACTAATTTTTGTTCAAATTCAGAATCTCTTTTCTCAACTGGCAATTTGGCTTGCACCTTCAAATAAGCTTCAAATGATTCAGGATTCCCCAATTTGTCCTTGGCCATATTGACTTTAATTGATTCCAATAACGAATTACTGGCTTCGATTTTCTGTTTGGCTTGGTGGTGAATGATATATTCTTCCAATGGATGGAATACATAAAATAGGCAAATGAAGAAAAAGGCAGAAGTAAACAGATAGAAGCGAATCGGGTGCAAAAAGGTCGTGCGCTTCCCCCCCAAATATTCCTTAGATAAAAAGCCGGGTTTCGTAAAAAGCAGTTTGATGGTAGCGAAAAGTTTCCCGTCATAATGAAAGATGTCTTCAATAAAATGAACCACTAAGCTCAAGAATGTTTCGTGGGGTTCTTTATTCTCCTGACCGCAATATGAACAAAAACGTGCATGAACGGTTTGACCACAATTTAGGCAGGTTGGCTCATTACGTAATTTTGAGTGTGACATAATTTTTCTGACAATATGACATTTCTAATCTGCTTGGAATATCATTTGATAACTAGCAGCTCAAATTTATGATTTTTAATCTCAATTAAACATGAAAGAAACAGGTAACATCTCCATTCACACCGAGAATATTTTTCCCATCATCAAGAAATTTCTCTATTCGGACCACGAGATTTTCCTTCGTGAGTTAGTTTCCAATGCAGTAGACGCCACCCAAAAAATCAAACGATTGAGTTCTATTGGTGAATTCAACGGCGAACTGGGTGATTTAAAAGTTCAAGTAAGCTTCGACAAAGACAAAAAGACCATTACCATTTCCGACAATGGACTTGGGATGACCGCCGAAGAAATCAAGAAATACATCAATCAAATCGCCTTCTCTGGCGCAACTGAATTTGTTGAAAAATACAAAGATCAGGGTGACGACAAAGGCATTATCGGTCATTTTGGCTTAGGATTCTATTCAGCCTTTATGGTGGCCAAAGAAGTGGAAATCATTTCCAAATCCTACCAAGATGGCGCCGAGGCGGCGCGTTGGATTTGCGACGGATCTACCGAATATTCCATTAGTGCAGCGAAGAAAAAAACACGTGGTACGGATATTATTTTACATATCGCGGAAGATTCAGAAGAATTTTTAGACGAATATCGCTTGAAATCAATTTTAGATAAGTATGGTAAATTCTTACCGATGCCGATCGAGTTTCAGGAGAAGATCATCAACAACCCAAGCCCGATTTGGACTAAATCACCTGCCGATTTAACGGACGAAGATTACTTGAAATTCTATGACGAATTGTATCCGATGCAAGAGAAACCCTTGTTTTGGATTCATTTGAACGTCGACTACCCATTCAACTTAACCGGTATTTTGTACTTCCCGAAAGTGAAGAACGAGATGCAATTGCAGCGGGAAAAAATTCAATTGTACAGCCGTCAAGTATTCATCACGGACGAGGTGAAAGACATCGTTCCTGAATTCTTGATGTTATTGCACGGTGTAATCGACTCACCCGATATCCCGTTAAACGTTTCGCGTTCGTTCTTACAAGCAGATTCGAATGTCAAGAAAATCAACTCGTACATCACGAAGAAAGTGGCTGATAAATTGGCCGAATTATTCAAGTCGGACCGCGCAGGATTTGAGGAAAAGTTTGCCAATATTGGCCTATTCATCAAATACGGCATGATTTCAGATGAGAAGTTCATGGAGAAAGCGAAAGATTTCTGTTTGGTACAAGATACGGCTGGGAAATATTTTACGTTGGACGAGTATGCAGCGGAAGTACAAGCGGCGCAGACCGACAAAGACGGCAATGTCGTGTATTTATATACCACAGATGAGCAACAACAAGATGCCTTTATTCAATCCGCCAAGCAAAAAGGGTATTCTGTTATTCGCTTAGATTCGTTGATCGACAGCCACTTCATTCAAGCGATGGAGGCTAAATTGGAAAAAACACAGTGGAAACGTGTGGATGCCGACCGCATTGAGAAGTTGATCGATACCGGAATTAATTTAGAAGCGATTTTGAGCGATACGCAGAAAGAATCGGTCAAAAAAGTATTTGAAGAGACCTTGAACGACAAACAAAAAATTGTATCTGTTGAAGCAATGTCACCTGATGAATTGCCGGCGATTGTGACGCAAAATGAATTCATGCGCCGCATGAGTGAAATGTCGAAGAATGGTGGCGGCGGCGGAATGGGTATGTTTGGTGCGATGCCTACAACCTATAACATCACGGTGAACGCGAATCACCCGTTGATCAGTAAATTAGCTGAGCTAACTTCGGAGGAAGAGCAAAAAGCATTGGCGAAACAAATCTCAGATTTGGCGCTATTGTCTCAGAATTTATTGACAGGTGCTGATTTGACGGCGTTTATTAAGCGAACGATTGCGAAGCAATAAAATGTAGAGACGCGATACCTAAAAAACCCCAGACTCAAGTCTGGGGTAACAAACATTCATTTATAACCCTAGGCTTAAGCCTAGGGAGTAGACGCAAAGTATTGCGTCTCTACAATAAAAAATCCCAGGCCGAAAAACCAGGGATTTTTTATTACATACCCTTACGGACAATGAGTTTTTTCGTCGCGACGGATCGTCCATCGATCGACAATTGATACATATACATGCCACTATTGAAATCCCGCATGGGAATTCGTACGGAACGCTGATCGCGCTCCAAGGAAATTTCCTTAATTTCTTGGCCTAAAATATTGTAGAAAGTTAGTTTGACATCTTGCACGCCGGCATTGATTTGAAAATCAATTTCCGCATAATCGACGGCTGGATTGGGATATAAATGTGATACTTGAACGCGGTCATTAACGAATAAATAGTTCTCGCCTGTTTTTGAAACTTGCGCCTGTGCGGGCTTGGCTGCAGTCAGAAGACCTAGCACGAATAATCCCAACAATAAAAAGCGTTTGTTCATCATCAACATTCAAAATCGAGAAACGAAAATAGGGAGACTTTATTGTAAGTCAACACACGAAAAGGCCAAACAGCCAATTCCAATGACAAAAGGCCAAATTTTAAGGTTTTTTAACAACCCGCACCCGATCCAAGACCATCGGTAACGTAATTATTTCTTTCGCGCGCCAATTGAAACCATCCAAATACTCAATCTCCTCCTTCCACTCTTTAGGTGGCGCAAATTTGGCCTCCGGCTTGGTGATGAAGGCAATCCGCTTCACTTTATTTTCATCAAAAAACAAGTTCATCCGACTGCATTCCACCCGGTTTAGTCCCGTCGTGACTTGTTTGTCGTCCATCACATAATACACGCTTTCGCCATTCCCGTCCACTTGCACGCGCTTCAACTTCGAGTCATCGGCAAAATGCACCCACACTTTTCGACCTTTAATTTGATTAAAATGTGCGACTGAATCTTTGGTAATAATGAACGAATGACCACGCAACCGCATCTCACGTAGCTTTTGATTGGTCATAAACAAGGACATAGAATCCGCTTGCATTTGGGATCCATTGGCCCATAAAATCGGCTTTTGGTAAAAATGAATCGTCGAATCTTTGACATCATAACCGAGCGAATCACACTTCCCAGAGAGGTCCGACTTATAAATCAAGACGTTTTTATACGCGAACAATTTCCGAATCGAATCCTTTTGAATGCTAATGGAAACCAGGGTATCCGCCGTCAGATATAGCGTATCTTTCTCCAATATATTCTTCATGAGCGCATGTCCATAAACACGCGTCACGCCTGTTTTCCCCGCATATCGCCCGTGATCACCCGTCAAAACTACTTTTTCTTTTTGGCTCAAAAACTCCACTTTCCCACGTGCTACCCCAATCTGCGTGGGACTATCGTAAAAAAGGGTATCTGCCGACAAAATGTATTCAGTGGTTCGCGCAGTAGACCGACCGGTAAAATTGGAGACTTTGGTTTGCGTGTTATAAAAGCCAGCTGTGGTCAAAACCGTATCCTTTTTCGTAATTATCTCTGTGGGACAAATGAAAAAAGCCTCCTTCGAAACGGTGTTATATCGCAACGAATCCGCACGAACAGCGCTACCATCTTTGTCGACAACCTTCACTTTTTCCTTAAATAGGAAATTTTTGGTCACTGTATTATAAAAGCCTTCGCGGCTTGTCAAGGTAGATTTTTTGTCTATAATTTTCGCTCCTGTGTGGTAAATCGCCATACGAGAGTTTAGATCGTAATCCAATTTATTCGTGGACATGATGATCGTATGGTCATCTAATTTGACCCGACCGGTCATAAAAGCTTGCCGGTTATCCCCATTGTAAATCGCCGTATCGCCATGAATTGTTACGGTATCTGCCTGCACAATTTTGACGTGCCCGTAAGCTTCCACATTATTGGTTGTACTATTTAAAACCGCTTGATCACAACTGAGCGTCGTCGTTCCTTGGCGTAAAAGCACATGACCAATTAAGGTTTTGCGCATGATCAATTCTTGCTGAATCCCGTTCAAACTATCTGCCCGAATCACTTCCAATTGACTTTGCGCCTGCAGGATTGCCGGGAACATCAACAAGAAAAGCAGGAATAATCGGTATCTTTGCTGCATAGTAAAGTTTGAACGCGCAATTTACCAATTTTATGCTGGAAGATTTCATCCAATTTATCCAAAAAGAGAATTTATTTACACCTGAAGATAAAATCCTAGTGGCCGTTAGCGGTGGGATAGATTCGGTCGTTTTAGCTAAATTATTTGCGCAAGCTAAATTTAAATTTGGCATCGCACACGTGAATTTCAGTTTGCGCGGCGAAGAGTCGATTGCGGATGAGGTGTTCGTCAAAAAGTTTGCTAAAACGCTCAAGGTCCCTTACCATTCCATTGTTTTTGATACCAAAGCTTTCGCAGAACAGGAAAAAATCTCGACTCAAATGGCAGCGCGTTTATTGCGTTACAATTGGTTCGAGGAAATACGAAAGCAATCAGGATATGACTATATCGCCACGGCGCATCACCTGATGGATAGCGCAGAAACGGTTTTGATAAATCTAACGCGAGGGAGCGGATTGGCCGGTTTTCATGGCATACCCCTTAAAAATGGACACGTAATTCGTCCGTTGGCATTTGCAACCCAAGACCAAATCTATGACCTGGTTGTCGAGAATCGCATGGCCTGGCGAGAGGATTCATCGAATGAGTCTACGAAATACCAGCGAAATTTTATTCGACATGAGCTTGTACCAAAGTTCCAAGAAATGAATCCGGCTTTTGAGCAAACATTGGCTCAAACGAGCGCGCGCATTCGATCCGTGGAAGATTGGATTGCGGATGAATTTGATGCATGGAAGACTAACAATTGTACCACAGATACCGCCAATAATCAATTTGTCAAATTGAGCGAATTGACTTCCAAGGAAAAGGTAATGCAGCAGCGCTGGTTGCAGGAATTGCATTTTCATTCGGATCAGATTGAACAAATTATACATCATCCTGCGGATAAAGTGGGTAAAATATTTGAGTCCCCCTTATATACGTTGAACATCGATCGTGCGCAATGGGTCATTAGCCCCAAAGACCAATCGGCATTCAAACCCATCCTCATCCAAGAGGAAGACGAAGACATCCCCGTAGGAAATCAGATGCTGCATATTTATGTGGAGGAAAAAACGGCCGACTTTAAAGTACCGACCGACCCGAACATTGCCTGTTTGGACGCGGATAGTTTAACGTTCCCACTGGAGATTCGCAAGGCGCAGGAGGGTGATTGGTTCTGTCCGCTGGGGATGAACTCAAAAAAGCTAATCTCTGATTTTTTGACGGACAAAAAAGTGCCATTGAATCTAAAGAAAACGACTAATTTGTTAGTAAGTAAAGGTTCCGTAGCCTGGATCGTGGGACAGCGGATTGATAACCGATTTAAGGTTTCGGATAAGACGGAAACGGTGATGATTTTCGAGATCCGTTAACCTACCTTTGGCAAACCTTGGAGGATTGCCAAAGGTAAGGAGGAAAAAGGTCTTTTGAAGCGAAAAAACTGATAATCTATCGAATCAGTTTCCGATACATTTCCGTGCGAATCGGATCTAATAAACTTAAATATGCAAAGGCTTGTTGGCGCTCAGCAGGCGTCGCCTCATCCATAATCGAATAAATCTCATCTGATTTAGCATCAAAAAATACCCGAATCGTAGCGGCACCTGGTCGAACTTGATTAATTTGTCGAATCTGCATCAGCAATTCTAAAATCCCTTTACGCGCATCGTCAGGCTTATCCTTAAACGTATCCAATAAACCGCGGTGATAGGTATAGTTCACCTCACGCAACCCTTGAAGTTGTTGGTTCAGCAAAGCCTCTGAAATCGACATACGCGAGCGTATATCTGTCAGCGATCCCCAACCAGAGCCTGAATTTTGGGCGATGTTGGTTAAATTCGTCAACTTCTGCACAAAAAAATCACCGCCACGTAATCCCATCGAATCATAATGATAGGCCAAAGATAGGTTGGCATAATAAGCAAGCATCGAACTCAAATTATCCATATAACTGTTATCGTTATAGGTAATGGGCGTTCCTGTTTGGTATTTGAAATTAAAATTCTTGTCGATGATATTCAGGATCACCGTCTCATAAGACGTGCCAAAAACAGGGCGCAATACTTGCAAACGCGCATTTGCCTCAAAATCTCCTTGTGAACTTGCTTTGGTCAACAATAAATTCAGGTTCACTTTTATCTTTTCCTCGGGGGAAAAAACATCATTGGACCAGCGGCGATTCGATAAAAATTCTTGGATGGTACGCTGCAACTCCGAATATATCTGGGATGTGCCGCGTTGTTGATCGAGCTGAATTTGCTCTGTATTGATGGTAACAGAAACTTGCAGTTCTTGGGCGCGAAGCACCCAAGAACTCAAGCTTATAAAAATAACTAGAAGGGTGCGGAAAGATTTCATATTGAAATCAAACGAAGAAATACTAGTTTTCGTCTGTTGCTTCCTCGCGCGATCTGTAATCGATTTTGTCAGCCAAAAACTCATCAATCGCCAAGGCGCTTGGTTTTGGCATACGCTCATAATATTTTGAAATTTCGATCTGCTCACGGTTTTCGAAAATCTCTTCCAAATTATCAACTGAAGAAGCAAATTCCGACAATTTGCCAGACAATTCCTCCTTCATTTTGCTTGAAATTTGACGTGCACGTTGCCCAATGATCGAAATCGACTCATAGGTATTGCCCGTCTTAATTGCAATTTTATCTACATCACGCGTGATGATTGATGGATTTGTTTGGATCTTAGACATCTCTTTAATTTTAAATTAAGGTTGCAAAAATAAGGTATTTTTTCGAATAAAACTACTGAGGGCTCGTCGTCACTTTAGACGTATTCGAACGCTCTTTCTCTAACAACGCATTCTGTTCCGCTTCCAAAGCCGTTAATCGCGCGACTTCCTTTAAACTCCGGTCGTACATCTTTTCCGACAACTTCAAGTAAGCACTATTGGGATACTTATCAATTAACTCCAAATAGAATTTGGCAGCATCACCAAAACGCTCCCGCTGTTTGGACTCAATCGTGCTCTCTGCCAAATCATACTGCGCAATCACTTTCAAATAAGCAATTTCCTCACTATAATCCGAGTCGGGGAATTCCTTTTGGAAATTCGCGATCTCAATCACGGAAGACTTCAATGACATAATATTAAACGGAGACGTCTTGTAATATAATTTCGCCTTCTCATACGCCTTACGCTCCAGCTTTTTCCGCAAATCTTTTATCATCTGCGTACACTCGTCTTTATATTTCGTGTCCGGATAATTATTCAAATAAGATTGCAATTCGTTGATTGCCGACAAGGTTCCCGTTTGGTCCAAATTGAAATTAGGCGAGTCTTTATACAATGAGAAAGCTGACATATAAATCGACTCCTCCGCAAATTCACTCCGAGAAAAAACCTCCGAAAACTTCTTAAAGTGCGTATTTGCGACCGCATAATTACCCAAATTAAAGTCGCAATATGCCTGATAAAACGTGGCCATCTCTTGTGTCGAATCCCCCTTCAATACCGGAAGTATCTCATCAAATAAAATACCCGCTTTATCGAATTCCTTCTTTTTATAGTAATCCATCGCTGCCTTGTATTTCACAGACACACTGGCACTTTTTCTGAATTTTTCAAACTTACCGCACGCACTCAAGCCGACTACCGCGACAAAACCAATCAATAAATATTTTTTCAACTTCATAAGCGCGCAAAGATAAGGATTAATTACGACTAAATTGTAAATGATATAGCTGCGCATACAAGCCCCCCTGTTTCAATAATTCCTCGTGATTTCCACGTTCTTTAATTTCACCTTTATCCATCACCAAAATCTGATCCGCATTCCGAATCGTAGACAAACGATGCGCAATAACAACCGCCGTCCTACCCTTCATCAGCGTCGCAATGGCCTCTTGGATCATCAATTCAGACTCAGAATCCACCGAAGACGTCGCCTCATCCAACACGATAATTTTCGGATTCCGCACCATTGCTCGGACAAATGAAATCAATTGTCGCTGTCCCACACTCAACGTCGCCCCACGTTCCATCACCTCATACGCATATCCACCCGGCAATCGCATAATAAAATCATGCACACCCACCGCCTTAGCAGCCTCTTCTATCTTTTCCTGTGTAATCCGCGTATCCCCCAAATGTATATTATAGGCAATCGACGAACTAAACAAAAATACGTCCTGCAATACTACCGCAATATTTTCACGCAAACTCTCAATCTCATAATCCGGCAAAGCCACCCCATCAATTTCAATAACACCTTCCTGGCAATCATACATGCGGGCCAACAACCCGATAATAGATGACTTTCCTGCCCCAGTAGCGCCTACAATAGCCATCGTCTTCCCCGCTGGAACCTCAAAACTCACATGTTTCACAACCCACTCAGGCTCCTGATACGCAAAAGTCACATCCTTAAACGCGATTTCACCCTGCACTTGATCCGCCAAAACCGCACCATTATTTTGTATGTAATCCGTCGAGTCCAATAAAGTCAAAATCCGCTCCGTGGAAACAATACCCATTTGAAGTGTATTGAAGCGATCGGCCAACATCCGAATCGGTCGGAAAAACAAATTAATAAACATAATAAATGCCGTCAAGGTCCCCACCGTAATCTCTTCCCTCAAAATATAGGTAGACGCCATCCAAACCACAAAACCAGATCCCACTGCAGAAATCACGTCGGCCACCGGAAAATAGACCGAATAGGCTAAAATACCTCGAATATTCGCATCACGATGCGCCTGATTAATCACATTAAATTTAGCTAATTCGCGCTTTTCGGCATGAAAAAGTTGCACAATCATCATACCCGATATGTGCTCCTGCACGAAGGAATTCAAATTAGCTACCGCCAAACGCACTTCGTTAAAGGATTTTTTAATGTATTCCTTAAACACATAGGTCGAGAAAAACATGAATGGAACGGTCGCCAAAATCACACAGGTCAAGCGCCAATCCGTATAAAACATGACCCCAATGATCAAAAACAATTGCAGTAAATCACCCGCAATGGAAGCCAATCCTTCCGAAAACACATCATTCAACGTTTCAATATCTGACACCGTCCGAGTCACCAATCGCCCAATCGGCGTGGCGTCAAAAAACGCGAGACGTAAATGCACAATTTTGGCGTACAACTGTACCCGGATATCGCGAATCACTGTTTGGCCTAAAAATCCCGCTAAATAACTCGTCGAAAATTGCAAGGATGTTTGCACGAGAAGCACCAAAATCATCAGCATAAATTGCTGCATTAATTCGGCCATATGCCCTAAGCCAACGTAATGATCCAACGTAAATCGAATCATTAACGGGATTACGGGTGAAACGCCCGCGGTCCCCAAAATCAAAACAACCAAAAACCAAAATCGTAATTTATACGGCTGAATAAAGCCATAAATGCGGCGAATAATCTGCCAATCCACAATCTTCCCGATCTCTTTCTCTTTCATTTATTTCTCTGTTGGCAACGCCGCACACGTCCCACAGCCTTTGGCACATTGGCCAGCAGACTTGCCCCAAAACTGTTGATAGACCAAACGGCCCAAATACCCCAAAGCTCCCACAAAAATCAACGCAATAATTACGGTTTCCATTTCGATTGCAGTATGTGTAAAAATTCATTAAAAATAGGCCCAGCCCCGATAATCTCCCCTTCAAAAATCACCGCTTCCCCACCTGAAAAATTTGTCACTTTTCCTCCCGCCTCTTCGATAATAATCTTTCCCGCCGCCACATCCCAAGGCTTCAAATTCGCCTCAAAAAATCCTTCAAAACGTCCGCAAGCCGTATACGCTAAATCAATGGCCGCAGCACCCATCCGGCGTAAACCGTGACTTTTTTGCATCAGTTCCTTTAGCAAAGCTAAATATTGATCTTGATAAGAAAAATCATAATACGGAAAACCTGTAGCCAATAAACTACGGCTCACTTGACTTTGAGCTGAAACTGAAATCGGCCGGTCATTCAAAAATGCCCCTTGACCCAGCGCAGCACAAAACAATTCATCGCGATTGGGCTCATAAATCAATCCTAAAATAGGTTGTTTCTGGTAAATCAAACCCACCGATACCGCGTAAATAGGCAATCGATGCAAGAAATTTGTCGTCCCATCCAAGGGATCAATTACCCAATAATACCCATCGCCCACCTCGCTATAATCCGAATCAGATTCCTCCGCCACAAAACCCGCTTCAGGGAATACCCTTCCTAAACCTTCTTTCAAGCGCTTTTCTGCCGTCTGATCCACATAAGAAACCAAATCATTCGTTCCTTTATACTGAATATCCTCCTGCCCGATGTTATCCACCATCGACTGAATCCAGCGGCCCGTTTCCAGGACAACAGGCTTCGATAAGGCTAGCAAGTTGGCAAGATCCAACATCTCTATTTAGGCTGTAAGGCCAACCAATCCGCGAGGATTTGCTGGGTTTCTTTTAAATATGCGTCTTTGGCATGTTTGTCTGCCGACTTCTCTTTCTTATCCTTTTCGGCTGCCGTTTCTTCCGCCCCTCCTAACGCATCCATCACCGCTTGCGACTCATCCGGCTTTTTCTTTTGCTCGTCTAATTCCTTCTTCCGCTTTTCCATGTTCAATGAAATGGAATTCGTTTCCTTAATTTTTTTCCACCGCTCAAAGTCGGCCCGCAACTTAATCAAATCCGGTTTCGTTTTTAAACGCGTCGCAAAAGCAGCTTGCATTTTAGCTAATGCCGGCGCAAGCACGTGATTTGTTGGCTGATAACTCGTCGACGCAATCATATCCCAAGGCAATGCACTCGGCTGTGAACTTTCACCAAACTCCTCCGCTGAAAAAGCAGATGGCAACGCAAAATCTGGACTCACACCCTTATGCTGCGTTGAGCTACCGTTTATTCGATAGAATTTCTCCAACGTAATTTTCAGTTGGCCCGCAGGCTCTTTCCCATCTCCAATGTAATTATCCAAATCCACAACCGATTGCACGGTTCCTTTACCATACGATTGCTCGCCTACAATAATTCCTCGTTTGTAATCTTGAATGGCCGCCGCGAAAATCTCCGATGCAGATGCCGAGAATCGGTTAATCATCACAACTAAAGGACCAGTATATACTTGCTCGATATCGCGATCAATTTCTTGTGAAATCTTGCCATCGGCTTGTTTCCGTTGGACTACAGGACCTTTGGTAATAAATAAACCAGTCAAATCCACGGCTTCGATTAAGGAACCTCCCCCATTATTTCGCAAATCAATCACAACGCCATCGACGCCTGATTGCTTGAATTCATTTAAAAACTTCCGCACATCAGAAGTGGTTGAATTAAAGTCGGCCTCACGCTTTCTAGCTCCCTCAAAATCACGATAGAACATGGGAATGGTAATCAAACCAATCTTCACGTTTTTATCTCCTTGCTTGTAATTCAATACTTCTTGTTTCGCTTTTTGCTCTTCTATTTTAATTTTCTCCCGCACAATACGTACTTCAGAAGTTGGCGAACCTGTCACCCCATTCGCCGCTAAAATCTTTAACCGCACTACGGTGCCTTTCGGACCACGAATCAATTTGACAGCATCGTCTGTAAACCAACCAATCACATCGACAAATGCACCGTCGTCTCCTTGGGCAACACCTACGATGCGGTCTTTTGGGTTAATTAATTTACTGCGAAACGCAGGTCCACCCGGAATCAAATCCATGATGGTGACATAATCACCTTCTAAACGTAGCGTAGCACCGATGCCCTCAAAACTTTGGGCCATATCTTTATTGAATTCTTGGGCCGTTTTAGGAATCATATAGGAAGTATGCGGATCGATACTTTCCGTATACGCATTCATGAACACTTGAAAAACATCTTCTGAACGGGTGCGCGCCATGTATTTGGCAGAACGGGCATAACGCTCCTTCAATTCACGTAAGGCCGTTGTATCGGCTTTACCCCCAATTTTCCAATCTAATAATTGACGTTTAATGTCCTTGCGCCAGTAATTATTAAGTTCTTCGGGTGAAGCAGCCCATTTCGCTTTTTCACGATCCGGTTGATATGTTTCATCACTCGCAAATTCAAACGATTGTTTTAATACTTGATCGATGTACGCGTAGCGCTCCAGCATGCGTTTTTGGTAGCGATTGTACATCTGAAACGCGGATGTCAAATCACCCATGTTCAATTGTTCATCAATGGTGAAGCGATATTTCTCCATTTCCTCTACGTCAGAGGCCAAAAAGAATACTTTATTGGGATCTAAATCTTTGATGTAAGCATCAAAAATTTTGGACGACAAGGAATCATTCACAGGAATCTTCCGATAATGGTAATTACTAAGGATACCAAAAACCAATCGCTCGACTTTCTTCTGCGTGTCGGTTGGCTGCAAGTCACCCTGCTGATACGTCGCCTTTATTTGCGAATCTTGCGTTTTCCCGTGCAGAAAAACGACCACCAATAAAGACAAAGGAATTAAAATCGGAAGTATCCTTTTCATATTATTCTTTTTCGATTGCTAACAATTCAACTTCAAAAACGAGCGCTGAATATGGTTTAATCGTTTGACCGCCACCACGAATGCCGTAAGCTAATTCTTGCGGAATGTATAATTTAAACTTTGAGCCAACAGGCATTAATTGAAGTGCTTCCACCCATCCTGGAATGACGCCTGAAACGGGAAATGAAACGGGCTCGCCACGTTGGACTGATGAGTCAAACACTTCTCCTGTGATCAATGTTCCATGGTAATGCGTTTTTACTTTATCCGCAGCTGTTGGCTTAGGACCATCACCCATTTTCATCACTTTATATTGCAAACCCGAAGCCGTGGTAATCACGGAATCTTTCAATTTATTCTCAGCCAAAAATTTCTCACCAGCGATGCGATTAGGCTCGTATTGTTTCGCCTGCTCAGCCGCTTGTGCTTGTTGGTTTTTCATCATGAAATTATTCATAACGCTTTGGCATTCTTGTTCGCTCATTAAAAGTGTACCCCCTGTGGTAACTGAGGCGAAACCTTTCGCGACCATGTCTGGGTTTAACGTTACTTTTTGTGATTTGAAATTTTGGGCGACTAGGACGCCAACTGCGTACGAAACGGAGTCAATAGCTGAGTTGAATTGCTTTACGGGAACTTTCGTCACGGAAACGGTGAGCTTCGGTTTCGTTTTCGGTTTTGTTTGGGCAAATGAGGTAAACGTTACTAGAGAGGCGGCTGTTAGGTATGCCAAAGGTTTTAAAAAGTTCATATAGATCTGATTTGATTCAAAAACAAAGTCTCGAAGATACACGAAAATTGCGGCTCGCTCAACAAAATTAACGGCATTTAACACGGATAAATTATCGCCAAAAAAAGTAATCTAAAAAAAGTCTTATGAATACGCTGATTTTTTGCCAAAGTTATGGGAATATTGAAATTTACTGCCTAATTTTGCACCCGAAATTTTATAGTAAAAAAACATAAAACTTTAGTATGGCATCAGTAAGACCAGATGAGGTTTCGGCAATTTTAAGAGAGCAATTATCTCAAGCGAAAACTCAAGCAGAATTAGAAGAAATCGGCACTGTACTCCAAGTGGGTGACGGTGTGGCTCGTATTTATGGCCTATCCAATGTACAAGCGGGTGAATTAATCGTTTTTGAAAACGGTTTGAAAGCACTAGCCTTGAACTTAGAAGAGGACAATGTAGGAGCTGTACTTTTGGGCGATTCTAGCCAAATTAAAGAAGGCGACACGGTGAAGCGTACCAACTTAATTGCGTCTGTGCAAGTAGGTGACGGTATTTTAGGTCGTGTTGTGAACACATTGGGTGAGCCAATCGACGGAAACGGTCCGATTACAGGTAAGTTGTACGAAATGCCATTGGAGCGTAAAGCACCCGGTGTAATCTTCCGTCAGCCCGTAACGGAGCCATTGCAATCAGGTATCAAGGCGATTGACGCGATGATTCCAGTAGGTCGTGGCCAACGTGAATTA
>CANHKE010000008.1 GCA_947461155.1 Cytophagaceae bacterium
GATGGCGTAGGTTCAAAAGGAAATTTTTGATTTAGTAAGAAAGCGGGGCTTTTAGCAATACTCATAGGGTAAATTTACACAATAGCCCCGGGTAGCGCAATCGAGTTTTCGATAGATTCGGGCCTAAAAATATTTATCAGGCTAATTCGCACCTATTGGTCTAATTCGAATACCAAAATATCAGTTTCTGCCACTAAAATAGCCTGTAATATTCTAAATATAGTTTTGGGATAGTTCCAAAACTTTCGCAAGTCCGGCAGGATTTTGTCCACCAGCGGTTGCTAAAAAGGCTTGGCCGCCACCGCCACCTTGTACTTCTTTGGCTAATTCGCGCACGATTGTGCCAGCATTCAATGATTTGGCGTCCACTAAATCTTTTGAAATGGCTAAGGCTAAACTTGCTTTTCCTTCGATTTCAGCAACAAGTAAGCAAAATAAACTACCCGCTTCGGTCTGTAAATCAAATGCTAAATTCTTGAGTGCATCCGCATTCGGTACGGAAACGTGTGCAATTAACGCAGGTGTTCCTGTGTTGGTCGTTATTTGTTTCGCTAATTCAGCCTTTAATCCGCCAATTTCCTTCGCTTGATATTGAGCCACCGTTTTTTGTAAACTGTTAGCTTGTTCGATCAACTGGCTAACTGCTTTGACTAAGTCCTTAGGTGCCTTTAAAAGGGTGTTTAATTCGGATAAAATTGTTTCTTGATCCGACAATAGGGCATAAGCCTTTTGGGAGGTGATAGCCTCAATTCGGCGTACGCCTGTAGCCACCGAACTTTCTGAGATAATTTTACACAGCCCGATTTCACCCGTTGCAGGTACGTGTGTACCTCCACAAAGTTCGACGGAATAGTTTTTGTCAAACGTAATTACACGAACAAAATCACCATATTTTTCACCGAAAAGCGCCATAGCTCCTTTTTCTTTCGCTTGTGCAATTGGGACATTACGTTCTTCTAGCAAAGGAATGTTGGCTGCAATTTTGGCATTAACGATTTGTTCGATTTGGCGAATTTCATCGTCACTTACTTTTTGGAAATGCGAAAAATCGAATCGTAATAATTCATCATTCACTAAACTTCCTTTTTGTGCGACATGCTTGCCCAAAACTTCCTGTAATGCGGCTTGTAACAAGTGCGTAGCACTGTGGTGATGTGTGATGGATCTACGGCGTGACTGATCGATTTGTACGAATACAGCATCTTCATCAGCCAGATTTTCAATTCGAGAATCAGTTACAAAATGAACAATTAGATCATTTTCTTTCTTGGTATCTACAATCGCAAGTGTGATACCTGATTTTTTAAACGTCAATGTTCCTGTATCACCTACCTGGCCACCGGATTCCGCATAGCAAGGCGTTGTTTCTAGGACAACTTTATACTGAATACCTCCTTTGTTTTGAATCTTTTGGTATTTTAATATCTGCGTCGTTGTGCTGGTTTCATCATAACCTACGAATGAAACTTCTTCACCGTCACGTACATTGACCCAGTCTTCTGCGCTAGCTCCCGCGTCTTTACGCGATCGTGCTTTTTGTTCTTGTAATGCCTTGTTGAAGCCTGCCTCGTCGATATCCATGCCTTTTTCGCGAGCGATTAGAGCCGTTAAATCGATCGGGAAACCATAGGTATCATTTAATTCAAATACGTCGTCGCCAGAAAGTACTTTTCCAGAACAATCTTCCATTAATTTATCCAATCGAATTAATCCCGTGGATAATGTGCGAAGGAAGGAAACTTCTTCTTCGTAAATTACTTTGGCCACAAAGGCTTCTTGGGCGATTAATTCATCGAACACGCCAGCGAATTGTTTCGCTAACAAAGGAACTAATTCGTGCATGAAAGGCTCTTTGAAGCCTAAATAGGTATATCCGTAACGAACAGCACGGCGCAGAATGCGGCGAATGACATATCCAGCTTTGGCATTAGAAGGCAATTGGCCATCTGCGATACAAAAAGCAATGGCACGAATGTGGTCCGCAATCACGCGCATGGCGATATCGGCCCATTTTTCTTCACCGTATTTTTTGCCCGCTTTTTGAGCTAGGTATTGTATGGTTCCTTGGAAAACATCGGTATCGTAATTGGATTGTTTGCCTTGAATCGCCATGCAAAGACGCTCGAAACCCATCCCGGTATCCACGTGCTTGTTGGGCAAGGGAACCAATGATCCATCCGACATACGCTCAAACTGCATGAAGACGTTATTCCAAA
This sequence comes from Cytophagaceae bacterium, assembly GCA_947461155.1. Lineage (GTDB taxonomy): Bacteria > Bacteroidota > Bacteroidia > Cytophagales > Spirosomataceae > Aquirufa. Next base: position 2,217 of record CANHKE010000008.1, read on the forward strand.
TTTCTACTACTTGTGGGTGGTCTGCGTTGACGAGTGATTTACCGGAAACCTTAGCCACTTCATCTGCATTACGCAAATCGATGTGAATCTCAGAACAAGGTCCACATGGCCCCGTTTCGCCCATTTCCCAGAAATTATCTTTTTTATTACCGTAAATGATGCGGTCTTCGCCTACAATGGCTTTCCAAATATCGAATGCCTCTTGGTCGAATGGTACGCCGTCTTTTTTGTCGCCTTCAAATACCGACACATAAATGCGGTCTTTGGGAAGTTTAAAAACCCCCGTTAATAATTCCCATGACCATGTAAGCGCTTCTTGTTTAAAATAATCGCCAAATGACCAGTTTCCAAGCATTTCAAACATGGTATGGTGATAGGTATCAAATCCCACATCTTCCAAATCATTGTGCTTGCCGGATACGCGAAGACATTTTTGTGTATCAGCGATCCGTTTGGATGGAGGGGTACCATTGCCCAAGAAAAAGTCCTTGAATTGGGCCATTCCTGAATTGTTAAACAACAAAGTAGGGTCGTTTTTGGCAACCAATGGAGCTGAAGGAACGATTAAGTGACCTTTAGATTGAAAGAAATCTAAGTACTGCTGGCGGATTTCCGTAGAAGTCATTTGGGCTATTTTTGGTAATGGATTGGTTTAATGGGTCCTCTTGTTTATTTTTGTTTAGACAAGAATCGCAAAATTAGGTTTTTTTGTTGATTTTATTGATTCCTCACATGGATTTAGATAAGCAATATTATTCGATTTCAGAAGTAGCGAAGCTATTTAAAGTCAATACATCCAAATTACGGTATTGGGAGGCTCAGTTTCCGCACTTATTACCTAAGCGAACTGGAACCGGCATACGTAAATATACGCCGGTGGATATCGAGAAAATCAAGGTTTTGGTGGATATGATTGACGTTAAAGGCTTAACCATCGAAGGAGCAAAACAGGCCTTGAATAATAAAGGATCTGTAAAAAATCCCAATCAAGCGGTTATTAATCAACTAACTGATATTCGTGATTTTTTACAAGTTTTGGCGGAGGGTTTAGATTAGATAGCATGTAGTTTCGTGGCAAATCTAAGGCCATGAATACATCTGAGAAATATTACCAAGTCGCATTATCACGAATCCCTCAAATCGGTGTTGTCAATGCCCGACGACTCGTCTCCTACATCGGTTCAGCAGCGGAAATTTTTCAAGCCTCACGTGCTGAATTGCAAAAAATTCCCCACATTGGGCCTATTTTAGCTGAATCCGTTTTTCAAAAGTTTTATTTGCAAGAGGCCGAGGAGATTGTGGAAGCTTGTATAGGCCAACAAATTTCCATGCTTTTTTATTTAGATGCCGAATATCCAGATCGGCTGAAGCACATCTACGATGCGCCGCTTTTGTTGTATTATCAAGGTACGGCCCAATTAAATCAAGAACGAAGTCTGGCGGTTGTGGGCACTCGCAAGGCGACGGACTACGGCAAGCGCATGACACATGCGTTGGTAGAGCAATCCTTGGGTTGTCAAGTTGTATTTGTGAGTGGATTGGCTTACGGAATTGATATTGAGGTGCACAAGCAATGCTTGGCTTTGGGAGTCGAAAATATTGCGGTTTTGGCTGGCGGATTTAATTATGTGTATCCTTCCAAGCACAAAAGGCAGTTGGAGCAAATGCTATTACACGGCGGCGTATTATCCGAATATCCCTTGCATCAAAAGCCAGATCCCCGTTTTTTTCCGTTGCGCAATCGAATTATCGCGGGGATGACGGATGCAACCGTCGTGGTGGAAGCTGCTGTGAAAGGAGGTGCTTTGATTACGGCTGATTATGCGAATAATTACCACCGCGAGGTATTTGCCGTTCCAGGTAATTTGGAAAAGATATTTTCAGAGGGTTGTAATACCTTGATTCAAAAACATAAGGCAACGATTTATACTGGTTGGGAAGCGCTGGCCTTGCAAATGAATTGGATTTCGGACGTTGATCGCATTCAGCCTAAAAAACAAATGTCTTGGAGTAGGCTAACGGATGACGAATCGCAGTTGATGGCTATTCTCGTTAAAGAAGGGCCATGTTCATTGGACACGTTAGCTTGGCATGTACAAAAAAAGGTAACCGACTTAGCGATTACCTTATTAAATCTAGAGTTCCAAGGTTTGGTGAAAGCCCTACCTGGTTATATATATCGAATTAAATAGCTTATTTACGCCACTCGCTCGGGTTGACCCGCCAATCTTGAAGTGTCACTAATTGGGTTTCGGAAATGTAATCTAATTTGACTGCTTCCTCGACCAGTACATCATAATTACTCAGCGTATAACATGGTACGCCAGCTTGTTTAAAATTTTCGGCGGCAATTTCAAACCCGTAAGTAAAGATGGCCACCATGCCAAGTACTTCGACTCCCGATTCGCGTAATGCGTCTGCCGCCTTTAATGAACTGCCGCCCGTTGAAATTAAATCTTCGATTAATACGGCCTTTTGACCTGGTTTTATGCTTCCTTCAATTTGATTCCCCATACCATGTTTTTTCGGCTCAGGGCGCACATAACAAAATGGTAAGTCAAGTAAATCAGCAACTAAAGCTCCTTGGGCAATTCCTGCGGTAGCTACGCCAGCGATCACATCTACATCTTTAAAATATCCTTTTATAGCTGCAGATAAGCTATTTTTAATGTATGTTCTTGCTTCAGGATCTGAAAGTGAAATGCGATTGTCACAATAAATAGGTGATTTCCAGCCAGATGCCCAAGTAAACGGTTGGTCTGGTCGTAACTGGATTGCCTGAATACGTAACAAATGGTGTGCGACCTCTTGTGATATCGTTATATTTTGCATAATGGTTGCGTCTTAAATTGATCCTACAAAAATAAGTATTCAGATGATCATATCAGTATTTAATTCTATTTTTGCCAAAATTAAATTCCATTCATGGTCATTTTTATCAACGATCGTCCCATCCGATTAATTAAGAAATCCAAGCATAGTAATTTTCCGCCCATGGAAGACTATGATGTGATTTTGGATGCCCGTTTAAAGCCGATTAAAATTGCCGATTTTAAGGGACATACGTGCCTATTAAACATAGGTCCTGATCAAATGGAGAAAATCATCACGGACTTGCATGCGGATAAACCATTTGATTTTCATTCCGTTTACATTTTGACGGATCAGAAAAAGGAATTGAAAAAGCGCATCTGCTCCTTATATCAAGTGGTCGAAGCCGCAGGTGGTGTCGTTTTAAATCCGAAACAAGAAGTGCTCTGGATTTACCGATTAGGAAAATGGGATTTGCCCAAAGGTAAATTGGAAAAAAATGAAAAGTTCAAAAACGCAGCCGTTCGAGAGGTTTTTGAAGAATGTAATGTTGTCGCAAATCTTCAATCGAAGGTATGCACCACCTACCATACCTATTCGTTTAAGAATGAGCGCATTTTGAAGAAAACGAAATGGTATGTGATGGATTCCACGCAAATGGGCAAATTAAAGCCGCAGCTTGAGGAAAATATAGAGCGAGTGGAATGGATTCCACAAGATAAAATGAATAAGGCAGTTTCGGATACGTACAGTTCGATTCGTTTTGTAATCCAACAATTCATTGTGAATCAGTCTCAGATCCCATCTAAGGTATAGGGTAGGTATTCGCCTATTTCGCTACCATACCGATGTAAATCCCGAATGATCGTCGAACTAATCGGCGCCAAATGCGGCGAGGTAATCAGAAAAACAGTTTCCAATTCCGGATTAATGTGTCGGTTTACTTGTGAAATAGAGTTTTCGTACTCAAAATCGGTCGTGTTGCGCAAACCCCGAATGATGAATTTTGCACCCACTTCCTTTGCGACGTTTGCCGTTAAATTCTGATAGGTAACTACGCGAACAGGTTTATTGGCAAATGTCGTTTCGATGTAATGTTTCATTTTATCCAATGAAAAGTATCGGGACTTGTTCGAGTTTTGACCAATTCCAATGACAACTTCATCAAATAAGGCCAAAGCACGCAAGACGATGTCTTCGTGTCCTTTTGTAAACGGATCAAATGATCCTGGGAAAAAAGCGGTATTAGACATCATATTACATCGATTCTATGGGTATATCTAACTCAATTAAGTTAGTAATTAATTGTGGATTTGATTTTTCTGGACCACTTAGCTGAATCGTTTCTACATTCCATTGAATGGCAAATGCTTCGCGAATCGAGTGTAAATAAAACGCTAATTCGGTGGGTGATTCGTAAGGGAAAACATTAGCTAAATGTAATTTGCCTTGTTGGATCAAAATGACCAAAGCCGACTTTTCAAACACGTGTAGCTGAATACGCGGGTAAATATAAGCCTTTGTTTTAGCTAATTCATTTCCTAAAATATGGGCATAATTTATATGTGCTAGCGGAAATGTCATGGATAGAAAATCTTTCCAGACGCTTGGAATCAAAAATAGTAAATTGCCCTGCGCGAAATCTACTGGCTGCTCATGTACTTCATGCCCATCCAATGCACTTTCTCCTAAGGCTTTTTGTAGAAATCCATTCCGATATAGCGGAGAATCAAACTCGTAAGGAAGCAATAAAAACAGTTCAGTGATTAATTCGACCGATACAAGTTGAATAGATCGAACTTGAATAGATTGATCAGAGAGCCATTTTTTTAACGTTGAGGGAGGTGTATTCCAAGGAAATAGCTTCTCCGCTGAGACTAATTTGAATCGCAATCCTGCTTTTTCGAGTTGGATCGAAACGGAAATAGGTGTTTTAGCTTGAACTGGAATTATATTTCCTTTCACGGGTTTAATTTTCAAAGAGCCCGAAATTGCAAAAAAAATAGCAATTTTGATATGATTTTGCCTTTTTTTCTAGGTACAAAATGAGTAATTTTGCGCCCTATTTAATCCATTCTTTCATGTTATCAGTATCGAACGTATCCCTGCGCTTTGGGAAAAGAGTTTTATTTGAAGAAGTAAATATCAAGTTTACGGAAGGAAACTGTTATGGACTTATTGGTGCAAATGGTGCCGGAAAGTCGACATTCTTGAAAATTCTTTCGGGTGAAATTGATTCGCAAACGGGAAGCATTAGCATGAATCCAGGTGAGCGGATGTCTATCTTAAAGCAAAATCACTTTGAATTTGAGGAGTCGCCCGTATTGCAAACCGTCATAATGGGAAACAAGCGTTTGTATGACCTGATGCTTGAAAAGGATGCCATTTACATGAAGGAGGACTTTACCGAAGCAGATGGAAATAAAGCTGCGGATTTGGAAGCTGAATTTGCTGAGTTAAATGGATGGGAAGCAGAATCGGAAGCAGCTACCTTGTTAAGTGGCTTAGGAATTAAGGAAGACTTACATTACACGTTATTACGTGATTTAAATGGTTCAGAAAAAGTGAAGGTGCTTTTGGCGCAGGCACTTTTCGGTAATCCAGATATCTTGTTATTGGATGAGCCTACAAACAACTTAGATATCGATTCTATTTTGTGGTTAGAAGGTTTCTTGCAAAATTTCAAAAATACGGTGATTGTCGTTTCTCACGATCGTCACTTCTTAGATAATGTGTGTACGCACATTGCCGATTTAGATTTTGGCAAGATTCAGCTTTACGGCGGTACTTATACTTTTTGGTATGAGTCTTCGCAATTAGCGGCACGCCAGCGTACGGATCAGAATAAAAAGACTGATGAGAAGCGGAAGGAATTGGAGGAATTTATTCGTCGGTTCTCGGCCAACGTCGCTAAATCAAAACAAGCGACTTCACGTCAAAAAATGTTGGATAAGTTACAAGTGGATGACATTAAACCTTCGTCACGTAAATATCCATTCATTAACTTCAAACCCGAACGCGAAGCGGGCGATCAATTGTTAAGTGTTGAAAACCTATCTGCGACAACTGAGGAAGGTGTTCCTTTATTCACAAATCTTTCATTTACCATCAATAAAGGGGATAAAGTGGCATTTTTGGCGAAAGACTCCTTAGCCATTACTGCTTTATTTGACATTTTGATGGGTGAGGCGAAAGCGAAGTACGGTGATTTCAAATGGGGCGTTACCACGACACAAACTTATTTGCCGAACGACAACGCGAATTATTTCAAAGATGATTCCATGAATTTAGTGGATTGGTTGCGTCAATATTCCGTGGAAAAAGACGAAAGTTTCATTCGTGGATTCTTGGGACGTATGTTGTTTTCGGGCGAAGAAGCTTTGAAAAAGTGTACGGTTATTTCAGGAGGAGAGAAGCAACGTTGTATGTTCTCACGCATGATGCTTTCTGGGGCGAATGTGCTTTTGTTTGATGAGCCTACAAATCACTTGGACTTAGAATCCATTACAGCGTTGAATAACGGTATGGTGGAATTCCCCGGAACGATGTTATTCACTTGCCATGACCATCAATTAACTAATACGGTAGCTAATCGTGTGATCGAATTAGGCGCTAAATCTAATTTAGATAAGTTAATGACCTACGATGAGTTCATCACTGACCCTTCGGTCAAATCGCAGCGCGCTGCGTTATAACGAAAAAAGCCCTTGAAATTTTCAAGGGCTTTTTTATTGACTGATTGTTACTATAAAATAAAGCGTGTCGATAAGAAGTTCGATTGTTGGTTTTCAACAATTTGATTGACAATGTCTTTATTTAGTTGGTTTGCTTTCGTGGCAACCACCGTACGGATCGAGAACGATCGCAATGCAGCTGTAACCGATAAAGTACCTTCAGCCGAGTCTTTACGACCCGTAAAAGGGAATGAATCAGGTCCTCGTTGGCACTGCGCATTAATGTTCACACGCGACACTTGATTGACCGTTTCATCAATCAGAGCGGATATTTGATTCACATCCGTTCCAAATATCGCGACTTGTTGGCCATGCGATGATTCGTGAATGTAATCAATTGGCGTTGCAATATCTTCAAACGGAACCACCGGAACTACAGGTCCAAATTGTTCCTCGTGCCAAACTTTCATTTTGTTTGATACTGGGTACAAAAGGGCTGGGAAGAAGATAGATTTAAAGTTCTCTCCACCATGCTTGTTGATAACTGTAGCGCCGTGTAATTTGGCATCTTCGATTAATTCCTTCAAATAGGCTGGTTTATTAGGTTCAGGTAGTGGCGTAATTTGCACACCTGGTTCCCACATCATACCTAATTTCAAGGCTTCAATTTTTTCAGCTAATCCTTTGTTAAAGGCATCTGCCAAAGACTTATGCACAAAGATGATTTTAATCGCAGTGCATCGTTGGCCATTGAATGACAATGAACCTAATAGACATTCGTTGATGGCTACATCTAATTGAGCGCTTTCCGTAACGATTGCTGCATTTTTGGCATCCAAACCAAGTATTGCACGTAGGCGATTAACCTTCGGGTGCATTTTCTTTAGTTTATCGGCAACTTTCGATGATCCAATTAATGTCAAGACATCAATCTTTCCAGATTCCATTAATTGAGGAATGATGGAATTTCCGCGACCATATAGCGTATTAATTACACCGGCAGGGAATGAATCTTTAAATGCTTCTAATAATGGATAGTGCAATAAGGTACCGTGTTTCGGCGGTTTGAACAGAACGGTGTTCCCCATTATTAATGCTGGTATAAGCGTCGTAAAAGTCTCATTTAATGGGTAATTGAAAGGTCCCATACACAAAACAACGCCTAAAGGTGAGCGTCTTACTTGGCCAATAATTCCTTCTTCAATTAAGAAAGTCGATGAAGTACGGTCGATATCTTTTAAAGCACCGATGGTGTCATAGATATATTGAACGGTACGATCAAATTCTTTTTGTGAGTCTGCCAAAGACTTACCAATTTCCCACATGAGTAATTTGACTACTTCATCGCGTTTTTGGATCATCTTTTGAGTGAATTTCTCCACACATTCGATTCGTTGGCTTACCGACATCGATGGCCATTCGCCACGTCCGTTGGAATATGCTTTAACACCTGCGTATAAAACTTCCATGGCATCAGTCGCATCCGTGATGGGGTAGGAGCCGATTCGTTTTTGTTCAAAACCTTTGTCGGTCTTTACATAAATGGGCGACCAAACATCTTGGGTTTTTCCTGACCATTGACGCATTTCACCATTGACCAAATATTCACGTTGTTCAATGGGATTTGTTAGGTCGAATTCTTTCGGAATTTCTGCTGCTTTTGGAAACAGCTTTTCTAGTTCACTTGCTTGCATTTTGCTTCATCAAAATTTAGTGATGCAAATTTCAGCTATTTGTAAATTTCTACGAAAGCGATGGATTGAATATTTGAATAATGCTATGAATTTTGGAAAATGTTCAAATTTTAAACGTTTATTTTTCCAATTTTAATAGGTGTTTTCTCCGAATCTGATTGATCTTGAATTTTTTCTGATCCGTAAAACTGTTTGGGCTTGATTGATCGAATAGATATTTCCATTGGGCATATATGGTATTATCTCCAGCCGAAAAGGAAGATTCATCGATGTTTTTAGAAAGTAGATATTCGCTAAACGTCATTATTTTGCCAATTATGGTTGTACTTTAATAGAAATAGAAAAGCGATGATAGCTAGAATTCCGCTCATTAAAAATGGAAGCGGAATATTTGTTGCAATACCTTGGTAGATTTGACCTGCGACTAATGCGCCTAGACCGATGCCAACTTCTAAGGCGATATACATGGTTGCCATCGCGCGCCCCATGTGATTTTTGTTTGCTAAATCTGTTGTCCAAGCCGCCAACGTAGGAGTATTAAAGCCCCAAGCAAATCCGAAAAGAATGGCAGATGTGATGACGGTCAACGGACTAGGCGTCAGCATCATTAAAAACATCGCGATAGCAAGAACGAGCGCCGAATAGAGTAGCACGGGAATGCGGCCATATTTGTCAGATGTTTTCGAAAAGAAGATGCGGACTACGATCGAAGAAATGGTGTAGATTGTAAAATAGAGTCCTTTATTGTGCCAGCCAATTAGTTTAGAAACATCAGGCATTAAGGTGACCACTACACCAGATGAAAATGAAACAAATAACATAATCCAAAAAACGGGAATGATGTTGGGTTCAAATACATCTTTCCATCCGATTTTAAAGAGCTTGAGCGATAATTTGGATTTCATGTTTTTGGGAAGTGTTTCCTTCATGCGCATTAAAATCAAAATGGAAAACAAGGCAAAAAGGGATGAAATCCAAAACATTTCACGCAGGCCAATTTCTGATGCTAAATAACTTCCAATGGCTGGTCCGATGGACATACCCGTTGCTGTAAAAATGCCTAATCCGCCTTGTGCTTCTCCGCGTCTGTTTTCAGGAATGATATCTGCGACATAGGCTGCTGTGGCCGTTGGCTTCGTGCCCGTCGACATGCCATGTACGAAGCGTAGAAATAAGAAACCTTGAACTGTGTGAATGATTGGGTAAAGGCCCCCACATAAAAAGCAAACAAGTGAACCAAACGCCATCACGGGAATTCGACCAATATGATCGGTTAATTTTCCGGAGAATGGTCGGCTTAACCCCGCGGTCAACGTAAATAAAGCGATGGTATATCCGATGTATTCTTTTCCCCCAAGACTAGCTAAATAATCGGGTAATTCGGGAATAATCATGGAAAAACTTGCCGAGAATAGAAAATTACTCAAGCAAAGAAGTCCAAAGTTTAACGTGTATATCGAAGCGGGTTTTTCCATTAAATTTCTTCGATAATGGATTTGGTTTCCTTTTTATTCATGCCCATTAAAAATGCAGGAAGCAAAATGAGGTTACAAATCATGGCCATCAATAATGTGATGGATACCAGGATGCCTAAGGCTTGCGTCCCTTTAAAGGTAGATGCGGTGAAAATAAAGAATCCGAAAAATAAAATCATGGCCGTATAAAACATAGACACCCCTGTTTTTTGGATTGTTATTTGAACGGCTTTGGCTACGTTGTTTGAATTTTTCAGCCATTCTTCTTTGTATCGCGTTAAGAAATAGATGGTTCCATCACTTGAAATACCGAAGGCGATGGAGAAAATTAAAATGGTACTAGGTTTTAATGCGATATGGAAGAAGCCCATTAATCCTGCGGTGATGATTAGGGGAATTAAAGATGGGATGGTGGAGATGATGACCATTTTCCAGCTACGGAATAGTAAGGCCATTAAGATGCAAATTAACAGGATGGCCGTAATTGTGCTTTCGATTAGGTTGGTTTGTAAATAGGCCGTTTGAAATGCGTAAATCACGGAATTTCCAGTGATTTTGGCATCATATACTCGCTTATCGGATGCTGGCAATATTTCACCTGATTCACTGTCTGTGCGAAAAATAGAATCAATTTTAGGTTGAAGTTCGTCGTATAGTTTTTGCGTTTTAACCGTTCCTACATCAGCCATTTGAAAACTAATACGCGTAAACTGCTTTTCTTTATCCAAGAACCCGGCGAACATATTTTGTTTTCCTTGGAGGCTTCCTTGATAATCGTTCAATTTTGATAATTCATCGATTCCCGGCAGGGTAAAATATTTCGGATCACCTCCTCGATATACCTGATATAAATATTTAGTTGCGGTTAGCAGTGAAATCCCTTGCGTAAATTCAGGATGTAGGCCTACCAACTTCTCGGTCCGTTTAATTTTTGCCAATATTTCAGGCGAAAGCGCTCTGCCTGATTCGTGTGCATCGATGGATATTTCAAAGGGCATTACCCCTTTGAAATGTGTTTCTATGAATTTTAAATCGGTATAGATAGTATTTTCGCGCGGTAAATCATCCACGATAAATCCGATTGCTTCGATTTTACTCAAGCCATATGTTGAAATAATGAGAAGTACGCCAATAATCCCATAGATAACCTTGCGGCGTTGAAATACCCAAA
>CANHKE010000009.1 GCA_947461155.1 Cytophagaceae bacterium
AAAGCTGGGTCATTTATTGGCTTGGCGACGAATCCTGAATTGGCCGCGGAGGTGACGATTCAGCCGGTCGACCGATTTGGTGTAGATGCCGCGATTATTTTTTCAGATATATTGGTTGTTCCCGAAGCGATGGGTTTACCCTACTTGATGGAAGAACAAAAAGGCCCCGTATTTCCGGAGGTGATTCGGTCGGCTGCCGACTTAGCCAAAATTCGCGATGCAAATCCCGAAGAAGATTTGAAATATGTGTTGGACGCCATCAAAATCGTCAAAAAAGAATTAGCCGGTCGCGTACCTTTAATCGGCTTCGCCGGCGCTCCATTTACGATATTCTGTTACATGGTCGAAGGCAAAGGTTCAAAGACTTTTTCCCAAGCGAAAAAAATGCTTTATGCAGATCCTGCCTTAGCGCATGCTTTGTTGCAGAAAATCACCGACTCCACCATTGCTTATGTAAAAGCACAGGTAGGAGCAGGGGCGAACTTGCTGCAGATCTTTGATTCTTGGGCAGGAATTCTATCTCCTGCACAATATAGTGCCTTTTCCACGCCTTACCTCAAGCAAATTTGCGATGCCATCACGGATGTTCCCGTTACACTTTTCGCCAAAGGAGCTTTCTTTGCCCGTGAAGAAATGGCGCAATTAAACTGCGCAACCATAGGCCTAGACTGGAATATGGATATTGCGGATTCACGCAGATTAGTGGGGCCGAATAAAACCTTACAAGGCAACTTAGACCCGTGTGCGCTGTATGGCGATTTCAAAACAGTTGAAGCAGAAACAAAAGCGATGCTGAAAGCTTTTGGAACCCAGCGCTACATTGCCAATTTAGGGCATGGGGTTTATCCGGATATCCATCCCGATAAAGTCGCTTGCTTCGTGGATACGGTTCAAAATTATCAAGCATAAAAAAAGGCCTCGCGATGAACGAGGCCTTTTTCATTCGTAGTCAAATCTTATTTTACTGAATAGTTTGGAGCTTCTTTCGAAATGCTCACATCATGTGGATGACTTTCTTTCACGCCCGCCGATGTAATCTTAACGAATTTGGCTTGTTGCATCGCCTCGATAGTTGATGCGCCACAATACCCCATGCCGGCTTTTAATCCGCCAACCATTTGGTATAAAATTTCGGTAACCGAACCTTTGAACGGAACGCGTCCCACGATTCCCTCGGGAACCAATTTTTTGATATCATCTTCTGCATCTTGGAAATAACGATCTTTTGATCCATCTTCCATCGCTTCCAAGGAGCCCATGCCGCGATACGATTTAAATTTACGTCCTTCCAAAATGATCATCTCACCCGGTGCTTCATCCGTACCCGCTAATAAGGATCCCATCATCACCGTGCTTGCGCCTCCAGCAATCGCCTTGGCCACATCACCTGAATAACGAATTCCACCATCCGCGATCACAGGCACATCGTAGGATGCCAAGGCCTTCGCAGCTTCATAAACGGCTGTTAATTGAGGCATGCCCACACCCGCAATGATCCGTGTTGTACAGATACTGCCGGGGCCAACGCCCACTTTGACGGCATCGGCACCCGCCTTAGCGAGCGCAAGTGCTGCTTCGCCAGTCGCAATATTGCCTACGATCACATCTAAATTTGGGAACGCTTTTTTGACAGATTTCAACGCATCGATAACTCCTTTCGAATGCCCGTGAGCCGTGTCGATGGAGATAACATCTACGCCCACCGTAACCAATGCTTGCACACGATCCAATAAATCCGGCGTCACACCTACCGCTGCGCCCACGCGCAAACGACCTAAGGAATCTTTCGATGCCAGTGGGTGCGACTTGCGTTTTAAAATATCTTTATAGGTAATCAAACCGATCAATTTTCCATTTTTGTCAATGATCGGAAGTTTTTCGATTTTGTATTCTTGCAGGATGCTTTCGGCCTCTTCCATGCTGATGCCTTCTTTAGCCGTGATCAAATTATCTTTGGTCATGATCTCTGCCACGGGACGTGCTGTTTGCTTTTGGAAACGCAAATCGCGGTTGGTCAAAATACCCACCAAATTCCCCGCATCATCAATCACCGGAATGCCGCCTATTTTAAATTCCTTCATGATGCGTTGCGCATCTCCCAAGGTTTGATTGTCTTTGAGTGTCACTGGATCGATGATCATGCCTGACTCCGAACGCTTTACTTTGCGTACTTGAGCAGCTTGCTGATCTATCGTCATATTTTTGTGAATGATTCCGATTCCACCTTCTTGCGCTAAGGCAATCGCTAATGCAGCTTCCGTTACCGTATCCATGGCAGCGGAAACGATTGGGATATTTAAGGAAATGTTTCGCGTTAAGCGCGACTGGGTACTTACCTCACGTGGTAAAACCTCCGAATACGCGGGCAACAACAATACATCGTCGTACGTTAGGGCCTCAAAAAGAAATTTGTTGGAATCAAGCATAGCAAATAATTGAATGGAGTGTAAGAACTACTCTTATTTGCCGGACAAAATTACAGGATTTTTTCGGATTTTGAGCAATCCCATGGAAAAATCATTTTAATGAGCGAAGGCTTCTTGTTTTTAGGCTTTTTGCCAAAGTATTTTTGCGAAAAATTCTTCTCTTTTAGATTTATGTGAGTAAATTGCGGCTTCAATTTTGTAGCCTTACTTATGAATTATCAACCACAGGACTTTCTTCCGATATTCGTTCAATTACTTGCGGCTTTGGCTTTTATTGTGGCCACGATGGTAGCTACCCACACGCTGGGACCTAGAAGACATTCGGCCAAGAAAGACGATACCTTTGAATGTGGGATTGAGTCCATTGGAGATGCGCGCACGCCGATTTCCGTTAAGTACTTTTTAGTCGCAATATTGTTCGTTCTATTTGATATAGAAATCGTGTTTATGTACCCTTGGGCTGTTAATTTCAAGGAATTGTCTTGGACAGGCTTTTACGATATGATCGTTTTTATGGGCTTATTATTAGCCGGATTTGTCTACGTAATCAAAAAAGGAATTTTAAAGTGGGAGAAATAAACAATCCGGTTTTCGGTTTGTTTGGTTATTTCAATAGCTAATTATATGAGTGATTCGTCTACAGTAAACGTTGCAGAAGCGCCTCCAGGAATTGAAGGTGCCGGTTTTTTTGCAACAAGTTTGGATAATTTAGTTGGCCTAGCACGTGCCAATTCCCTTTGGCCTTTGCCTTTCGCTACATCGTGTTGTGGGATTGAATTTATGTCCACCATGGCTTCTCATTACGATATTGGTCGGTTCGGTGCCGAGCGTTTGAGTTTTTCTGCGCGCCAGGCCGATGTATTAATGGTGATGGGTACCATTTCCAAAAAAATGGCACCTGTGGTTAAGCAAGTCTATTTGCAGATGGCAGAGCCGCGTTGGGTTTTGTCCGTAGGCGCTTGTGCATGTTCAGGTGGTATTTTCGATACGTATTCCGTTTTGCAAGGCATTGACCGAATTATACCGGTCGACGTATATGTACCCGGTTGCCCACCACGCCCAGAGCAAATTTTGGATGGCTTTATGGAAATCCAGGAATTAGCTAAAAAAGAATCGACACGCCGCAGAAACGAGCCAGAATACAAGGCGTTGTTGGCCTCATACGGAATAGAATAAGGAAACATGGAAAACCAACAAATCACAGATGCATTAGTCGCTCAATTTGGGGCTGATGCGGTGTACGGAATCGGGGAGTCGCACGGTATTTTACAGGTGACGACAACGGTGGAATCCATCGTGCCCATGATCCACTTTTTATATGCGCATCCGACGTTTAAGTTTCAGTTTTTGACTGACTTAGCAGGCATTCATTTTCCGGATGCGAAGGGTCAGGAATTGGGAGTGATTTATCATTTGCATAGTTTAGAAAATAATGTGCGTTTGTGGATTAAGGCCTATGCGCCGATCGAAGCGCCGCATTTTCCGACAATCACCGACTTGTACGCAGCGGCGAATTGGATGGAGCGTGAGGCATTTGATTTTTACGGGATCATTTTTGATGGCCACCCGAATTTGACACGTATCCTGAACATGGATGAGATGGATTACCATCCGATGCGTAAAGAGTATCCGTTAGAGGATGCGACGCGTCACGATAAAATTGATGAATTATTTGGACGATAAACGCTAGCATAGCATGTCAGAAATAGCCTTAGTACAAAATCCCAATGTTGGTTTAGATAAGACGCAAAAAGGCGGACCTTATGTAAATGAGCTTTCTACGCTCAACTTGGGACCCACACACCCTGCGACGCACGGTATTTTCCAAAACATCTTAACGATGGATGGCGAAACGATTGTGGATGCAGAACAGACGGTCGGATATATCCACCGGGCCTTCGAGAAAATCGCAGAGCGTCGCCCTTTCTACCAAATCACCACCTTGACGGATCGGATGAACTATTGTTCTGCCCCGATCAACAATATGGGCTGGCACATGACGGTCGAGAAATTATTAGGGATCGAAGTTCCCAAGCGTGCGCAATACATGCGTGTGATTATGATGGAATTAGCGCGTTTGACGGATCACATCGTATGTAATTCGATTCTTGCGGTAGACACGGGAGCTTTGACAGGTTTCTTGTACGTGTATCAGTGGCGTGAATTTATTTATGAGATTTATGAGGAGATGTGCGGTGCACGTCTGACGACAAATATGGGTCGTTTTGGTGGAATGGAGCGTGATTTTACGCCAGTGGCCATCGAAAAAATTCAGAAATTATTGAAAGAATTACCAGCTGCTTTGAAGGAATTCGAAGGCATGGTGATGCGGAACCGAATCTTCATGGATCGTACGCAAAACGTAGGCGGAATCTCCGCTGAACGTGCATTGAATTATGGATTTACAGGGCCAAACTTACGTGCGGCTGGTGTGGATTACGATGTGCGTGCCATGAATCCATATTCTTCGTATGAAGATTTTGAATTTGATGTGCCGGTAGGAACGAAGGGCGATACGTATGATCGTTTCTTGGTGCGCGAGGAGGAGATGTGGCAAAGTTTACGCATTATCCAACAAGCCATGGATAATCTACCAGCGGGTCCGTATCATGCAGATGCACCGCATTATTATTTACCCGAAAAGCAGGATGTTTATCACAACATGGAAGCGTTGATCTATCACTTTAAAATTGTGATGGGGGAAATCGATGCGCCAGTAGGTGAGGTGTATCATTCGGTTGAGGGAGGAAATGGCGAGTTAGGGTTCTATTTGGTTTCTGATGGAGGTCGGACGCCGTATCGTTTGAAATTCCGCCGACCAGGCTTTATATATTACCAAGCGTTCCCTGAGATGATCAAAGGAACGAGTTTATCGGATGCCATTGTGACGATGTCATCTATGAATGTTATTGCGGGAGAGTTAGATACTTAAGACATGAGCAACATTGTTTTCCCAGCAGAAACGCTGGAATTAGTTAAAAAAATTATCGCACGTTACCCGGACGGGAAACAGAAGTCGGCCTTATTGCCCATCCTTCACCTAGCGCAAGCGGAGTGGAAATGGTGCTCTTCAGAGGTTATGGATTATGTAGCTACGTTGCTTTCAATCAGCCCGATTGAAGTATATGAGGTAGCTTCATTTTACACGATGTTTCACTTGGAGCCGGTTGGCGAGCATGTCATTGAGTATTGCCGAACAGGTCCTTGTTGCCTTATGGGTGGTGTCGAAGTATACGACCACTTGAAAAAGCGTTTGGGAATCCAAACGGGCGAGACGACGAAGGATGGTAAGTTTACGATCAAAGAAGTTGAATGTTTAGCTGCTTGCGGCTGGGGACCTGTGTTCCAAATCCGCGAGAAGTATTACATGCATTTGACGAACGCGAAAGTAGATGAGATTATTGATGAATTAAGCAAATAAGCCTAGGATGAAGATATTAACGCAACATATTGACGTACCAGGAATTGAGACCATCGATGTTTTTATGAAAAACGGTGGTTACAAGGCGGTGGAGAAAGCGATCAAAACGATGACGCCCGATGAGATTACCGAAGAGGTAAAAAAATCAGGCTTACGTGGTCGTGGTGGCGCTGGGTTTCCGGTGGGAATGAAGTGGTCGTTTTTGGCAAAGCCAGAAGGCGTTCCTCGCTACTTAGTTTGTAATGCGGATGAATCAGAGCCAGGTACATTTAAGGATCATTATTTGATGTGGAAATCACCACATACCTTGATCGAAGGCATGATCGTTTCCAGCTTTGCTTTGGGAGCGAATACATCTTATATCTATGTGCGTGGGGAATTGATGTATGTCATCAACATCTTGGAAAAGGCAATTCAAGAGGCATATGACAAAGGTTTATTAGGCAAGAATATTTTAGGATCTGGTTATGATTTAGATCTTTTTGTGCAGCCTGGTGGCGGTGCATATATCTGTGGCGAAGAAACAGCCTTATTAGAATCGCTAGAAGGAAAACGTGGGAATCCACGGAATAAACCTCCATTTCCAGCGGTTAAAGGTTTGTGGCAAAGTCCAACGGTCGTGAATAATGTGGAGTCGATTGCGGCAACATCCTGGATCGTGAACAACGGAGGAGATGCGTATGCGGCGATCGGTGTAGGAAGAAGTACAGGTACAAAGTTGATTTCCGCTTCCGGACATATCAAAAAGCCAGGTGTATATGAAATTCCTTTAGGTATCACTGTTGAGGAATTTATTTACTCAGACGAGTATTGCGGTGGTATTCGTGATGGACATAAATTAAAGGCTGTTGTAGCAGGAGGTTCTTCTGTGCCGATTTTATCTGCGGAAAATATCTTGACAACGGATGCGGGTGAGAAACGTTTAATGACGTACGAATCGCTTTCGGAAGGTGGCTTCGCTACGGGAACGATGCTAGGTTCAGGTGGTTTTATTGTGATGGATGAGACGACATGTATCGTTCATAATACCTTAACTTTTGCGCGTTTTTACCACCATGAGTCTTGTGGCCAATGTTCGCCTTGCCGAGAAGGTACCGGCTGGATGGATAAGGTCATCAAACGTATTGAGACAGGTAAAGGAAGAATGGAAGACATCGATTTGTTAGTTGACGTAGCGAAGAAAATCGAAGGAAATACCATTTGCCCATTAGGTGATGCCGCTGCATGGCCAGTAGCCGCAGCGATTCGTCACTTTAGAGATGAATTTGAATGGCACATTACGCATCCAGAGGAGGCTACGAAACCAGGCGCTGTATACATGCGTCCAGGGGCTAGTTGGTCCAACTAATTTAGCTTCATGGCAAACAAGGTCTTATTTGTGGGTCATGATGCCAACCGCGCCGGTGCGCAATTAGTGCTTTTACATTGGATTAGAGCAGAGGCAGCTCGGGGGAATAAGCCCTATTTGTTGTTGGAAAGAGGGGGTGTGCTGCTGAAAACCTATCAAAAATATGCCCAGGTCTGGGTTTGGGAGAAAAGCCCAAGTTCATTGGCCAAATGGATCAAAAAATTACCGTTACTCAAACGTGAGCATCGGATAAATCGGGAGCCAAGTATGGCTGAAATGAAACGGGTGATGGCGGAATTAAGGCGCCAACAGTTTGATTTGATTTTGGGAAATACCGTGGCATCCTTGGGTTTAATGCAGCGATTACAAGCATTGAATGTGCCTTTTGAGGCTTACATTCATGAACTTGATTTTTCGCTTAAAATGTATGCTTCAAAAGCCGATACGGAGTTTTTGGCGAAGGATTGTCGGCGCGTTTATGCCGTTTCAGCGCAAGTCCAACAGGTCTTGCATGAGACGTATGCGGTTCCGCTGAGTCGTTTGTCGATTTTGCCCCCGATCGTTGAATTGCCTTCACAAGTGGCTCATCGCGGTCAGGACCAACGCAAAGCATTGGGAATTCCGAAGGATGCACCCGTTGTTTTAGGTTGTGGATTGGCGGAATGGCGTAAAGGAACAGACATTTTTGTACGCGTTGCCAAGCAATTGATTGCGCAACATGCGGATCTACATATGGTCTGGGTGGGCGTAGGAAATGAGCCATATTCGACTGAATTGAAAGCGGAAAAGGCGCTTTGGGATACGGAAAATAGATTGCATTTGTTACCGATTCAAGCAGATCCTAAACCGTATTTCGATATGGCCGATTTGTTTTTCTTGTCATCGCGGGAGGATCCTTTCCCGCTGGTGATGTTGGAAGCAGGGTACGCGGAGACGCCGATTGTCGGTTTTAGAGGAGCAGGGGGCGTGAATGATTTTTTGGCCGCGCACACGGAGCTGTTAGTGGAATACACCGATGAGGTCCATGCAGCGAGTACCATTCAAGCAGTTTTGGCGTGGCCTTTGGCAGCGCGCAAAGCCTTGGGATTGAAATTAAAGGAAAAGGCATTGGGATATTCGGCCGCGAATTTCATCCAGCGTTTTTCGGAATTAAATGAGCAATAACATCAGGTGAAGACCTGTTAGATGATAGATTATGAAAGTAACGATTGACAACATCACCTTGGATGTAGAACCGGGAACAACCATCATGCAAGCCGCTCGAATGATCGGTCCTGAGGTTGCTCCACCCGCTATGTGTTACTATGAGCCTTTACAAGGTTCAGGTGGAAAATGCCGCGCGTGTTTAGTCAAAGTGACCGCAGGTTCCGAAAAGGATCCGCGTCCGATGCCTAAATTAGTTCCGGCGTGTATCACGGCGGTTCAAGATGGTATGATTGTGGAGAACACGGTGAACGACCAAGTGTTAGAAACACGCAAGGGAATTGTTGAATTTTTGTTGTTGAACCATCCCTTAGATTGCCCAGTTTGTGATCAGGCGGGTGAATGTCATTTGCAGGATTTCTCATTTGAACATGGCGTTTCTTCGACCCGTACGGTGGAGGAGCGTAACACGTTTGAGCCGGTTGACCTTGGTGAAAATATCAAGTTGAACATGAACCGTTGCATCCTGTGCTACCGTTGTGTATACACAGCCGATCAAATCACAGATGGTCGTGTGCATGGAGTCATGAATCGCGGAGATCATGCTGAAATCAGTACCTACATTGAGAAAGCGATTGATAATGATTTTTCAGGAAACGTGATTGATGTTTGTCCGGTAGGGGCATTGACGGATAAAACGTATCGTTTTAAGAGTCGTGTGTGGTTCTCGAAGCCAATGGATGCGCATTGCGCATGCGATAAATGCTCGGGAAATGTAACCTTGTGGTACCGCGGGGAAGAGGTGATTCGTGTGACGGGTCGTAAGAATCAGTGGGGTGAATTGAAGGAATTTATTTGTAATACTTGTCGGTTTGATCGGAAGAAAACTGCGGATTGGGTGATTGAAGGACCTACGGAAGTTGCGAGACATTCGGTGATTTCGGCCAACAAATATGGCGCGAATATGATTCGTCCAGCGTTTCCCATTGCACAAGCGGCGCGTGATTTCAAGCAAATCGATGACAACCGCGATCGCAGTTTTTTAGAAAATAAGTCAATCTTGCCCGCAAAGAAATAAGCCATGGAATTATTGAATGATGTATTTACGGCCAAAGCCATTTTTATCGGGATCGTTTTTGCGATCACGCTCGGTATCGCGGCCTATTCTACCTATTTTGAACGGAAGATTGCTGCGTTTATGCAAGATCGTATCGGTCCCGATCGCGCAGGTCCTTTCGGGATTTTGCAGCCATTGGCTGATGCCGTTAAAATGTTCATGAAGGAAGATTTTATTCCGGCAAACTCAAACAAATGGTTGTTTATCGCCGGTCCCTGTTTGTCGATGTTAACCGCCTTAATGACGTCTGCCGTGGTGCCTTTCGGGGATACGGTAACTGTTGCGGGTGTGACGTTTGACTTACAAGGTATCGATGTAAACATTGGTATTCTGTGGGTTTTTGGAATTGTGTCCTTAGGCGTTTATGGTATTTTGATTGGTGGCTGGGCTTCGAATAATAAGTATTCGTTATTAGGCGCCATTCGGGCTGCCTCACAAAACATTTCGTATGAATTAGCCATGGGTATGTCGATCATCGCCATTTTGATGTTGACTGGTTCATTGTCTACGAAAACGATTGTAGAAACCCAACAAGCGGGTCATTGGAATATCTTGCAACAGCCTTTGGGCTTTTTGATCTTCTTGATTTGTGCGTTTGCTGAATGTAATCGAACTCCTTTTGACTTGCCCGAGTGCGAGACAGAGTTGATCGGTGGTTACCACACGGAATACTCGTCGATGAAATTAGGATTTTACTTGTTCGCGGAATACATCAACATGTTTATTTCGGGCGCGGTGATGGCTACCTTATTTTTTGGAGGCTACGATTACCCTGGATATGCGTTTGTCGCGGGTCAGTTTGGAACAACGGTAGCCGCCTTTGTAGGAATGGGTGCGTTGATTGGTAAATCGTTATTATTTGTATTTGTCTTTATGTGGGTGCGCTGGACGCTTCCACGCTTCCGTTATGACCAATTGATGGGCTTAGGCTGGACAGGTTTGATTCCCTTGTCGATGTTCAATGTGGTGGTTACCGGATTTGGTATCTTAATTGGCCAACCGATTCTTGCGGGTATTGGTGGCGTCGTGATTTTATTAGCAGGTTTATTCTTGAATGATGCGATCTTTAGAAAGAAAAAAATAGCTTAGGTATATGAAATTAAGCAATAAAACAAAGGTAATCGAGCAAGGTGAAATGACCTTGGCAGAGCGTATGTATCTTCCTGCGATTGTGGGAGGTATGGCTACGACTTTGAAACACTTTTTCTCGAAACCGGTAACCATTCGTTACCCGGAGCAAAAGCGCTATTTGGGGCCAATTTACCGTGGCCAACACATCTTGAAGCGTGATGAGCAGGGAGCTGAGCGTTGCACGGCTTGTGGTTTGTGTGCGGTAGCCTGCCCGGCGGAAGCTATTTCCATGGTGGCTGAAGAGCGCAAAAAAGGAGAGGAGGCGTTGTACCGGGAAGAAAAATATGCCAAAGTGTACGAGGTCAACATGTTGCGTTGCATCTTCTGTGGTTTGTGCGAGGAGGCTTGTCCGAAAGAGGCAATCTTCTTACGTCACGATACAATGGTTCCCGTGTTCAGTACCCGCGATGAAGTCATTTATGGCAAAGATAAATTAGTTGAAAAAATGGATCAGCGCTACTTGCGTGATGGTTGGAAATAATAACCCTATGGACGTTTCAAATATTTGGTATTTTTTGTCAGGATTGACGTTGCTAAGCGCCTTGATGGTTGTTTTGGCTAAAAACCCGATTCACTCGGTATTGTATTTGGTGTTTACATTTTTCTGTATTTCAGGGCATTATGTGTTATTGAACGCACAATTCTTAATGGCCGTAAACATTATTGTTTACGCGGGAGCGATTATGGTTTTGTTCCTTTTCGTGATTATGATGTTAGATCTACGTAAAAATAAACCGGAGTCGAAATCGTCCTTGACCAAATTAGCGGGTGCGATTGTCTCAGGTTCTTTGTTGGTTATTTTGGTTGCGGCATTTCATAAGAATAACTTGCCTGCTCCTTCTGGGGAAACCACTGGTTTTTCATCCCAAACCGGTATGGTAGAAAACTTAGGTAAAATCCTATACTCGGAATATTTATTGCCGTTTGAATTGGTATCCATCTTGTTCTTCGTAGCGATGGTGGGTGCTGTGCTACTAGGTAAAAGAGAAGCTGGCGAACGCAATTTCTAAGACTAGTTATATATAAAAAAGCGAGCTCTTTCGGGCTCGCTTTTTTGTTTTTAGGAGTAGATCAATTTTTACTTCTTTTTCTTGAATCCCAATTTGCGGTCAAAAACGCCTAGTTTTAGGCCAACTTGTCCAGAGAATCCTTGCATGTCCGATGTGCTATTTTCACCTAAGGCAAAACGGTAATTAGCTGCTGTAAATAAGCGCACGTTTCGTAAAACATTTAATTCTAACTGAACACCTGGTTGGATACCCAAGGCTTTAGGTCCACGGAATCCCATTTGAAATCCATCCCTATCCCGTCGACCAAAATCATCACGAATTCTCATTGGACCTGGTTGGCCTTGAGGCATCGGGTCAGGATTTAGGTTTTGATCAAATATGCGTGCTTGCTGTGTACTAATAGCTCCAATTGCTAATGGAAAGCTTAGATGGATTATAGAATTTGCTTTCGGCGTGTAAGCAATTGTAAATGCTTGAAAAGCTTGTGAAACTTTTGGTGAGTTTTCATCACGTGTTGAGCGTAAAAAACTAGCGCCAATTTCCCATGAATTGTTAAGGTGAATTGCTGCAGATAAGCCAGCTTGTGTACCTAATTGTCCGAATTGGGTAATTGGGGAAACACTAAGTCCAAAAGATTTAAGGGGACTTTTAGTTGATGAGCCAAAAAGTGTTTTCGCGTTTTCGGATGAAGTACTGTCTTTTTTAATGACAATCGGTGAACTACTCGATTCTTGGGCTTGCGCATTCAAGGCAAATAATCCAAGGCATAAGGCTGTTAGGCGGATTGAATTTAGCATAGGTATGTTTGATTTTTTCGAAAGCTAGTCCTGTTTATGAACTTTGCCAAATGCTTTCGATATATTTCCATATTCAGAGGACTAACGATTGCTATGTAGCGATTAGTATGTTTAGGTATATAAATAGTCATAGGAAGGGCTTTGGTCTACCGAATCTCCGCCTTGGTATTTTGAGTTTTCAAATTGGTAGCTTATGGCTAGCTTTGTAACAATAATTTAGATTTATGTGGATCGCCTGGAATATTCCCAAAACGAAGCTTACGTTTAAAATACTTTTCAACCTAATCCTGTGGGGGCTTTGGATTGGATTGCCTTTATTAAGTCCAGCGCACCAGGATCACCATACCGATTCAGGCCCAGTTCAAGACCAAGAATTTTCCGAGCATATCTGGTTAGAGCTGTTAACCGTCGTCCCTCTTTTTTACATCATCACCTTATTTTTGGTTCCCATCATATTTAAGCGCTGGGGCGTATTTGTCTTTTTGGGTAGCTTATTTGTATTTCTAATCTTATTTTTTGGGATTCAATCGCTGTATCATATTTATTTTATGCCGTTCGATGTGCATAAAGAATTCTTTGATTTTCAGGGTATTTTTCCGCTGGTGATGATCTCCGGCATTGG
>CANHKE010000010.1 GCA_947461155.1 Cytophagaceae bacterium
AAGACCAGGATAGGTGGAGAAATAGGTTGTTTTGCAACGCTCATGATCGCCGTAAGTCGTACGGATAATCGATGGCCACGGATATTTGATACAAAGATTTCCATTCACCCCATTGCCTTCGATTTCCTGGCCATTTTCATCCACCAATATCGGTTGGACACCAGGTAAAGGTAATGTCGCGAAAGCGGGTTTTAATGGAGTGATTCCTGCAATAGGCGAGATCATTAATCCCCCCGTTTCCGTTTGCCACCACGTATCCACAATCGGGCAATTTCCCTGGCCGATTTTCTCATGGTACCATTGCCACGCTTCTTCGTTGATGGGTTCACCCACCGAGCCGAGTACACGAAGCG
Source organism: Cytophagaceae bacterium (assembly GCA_947461155.1). Lineage (GTDB taxonomy): Bacteria > Bacteroidota > Bacteroidia > Cytophagales > Spirosomataceae > Aquirufa. The sequence goes on from CANHKE010000010.1 coordinate 354, forward strand.
AGCTCAAATCTTTACCCGATACATATTCATCGCCAAAACCCATCAACGAACGAATCGCCGTAGGTGCGGTATAGAAAATATTGACTTGCTGGCGTTTGATGATATCCCAAAAACGACCCGCATCTGGGTAGGTAGGGATGCCTTCAAACAATACAGAAATGGCTCCATTTAATAATGGGCCATAGACTAAATAGGAGTGACCCGTAATCCAACCGATATCCGCGGTGCAGAAAAAGACATCACCCGGATTGTATTGGAATACATTGGCAAACGTATACGCCGTGTAAACCATATAGCCACCACAGGTATGAACGACACCTTTGGGCTTTCCGGTTGACCCAGATGTGTAAAGAATAAACAAGGGGTCTTCGGCATTCATGGCCTCGGGAGCACAATCAGCGGATGCTTGTGCCTCTTCCTCTTCCCACCATAAATCACGTCCTTTCAACATGGAAATGGGCGTTTTAGTGCGCGTTTTAACGATGACCGTTTCCACACATGGGCAAGATACCAATGCGTCATCGACGGTTTCCTTCATCGGAATCATCTTGTTGCCGCGCACAGCACCATCCGTGGTGATGACAATTTTACATTGGGAATCATTGATTCGATCCGTTATGGATTGCGCGGAAAAACCACCGAATACCACGGAGTGAATCGCTCCGATGCGTGCACAGGCTAACACCGCAATCGCTAATTCCGGAATCATCGGCATGTAAATACAAACACGATCTCCTTTTTTGACACCTTGCGCTTTTAAGACATTGCTGAATTTGCAAACACGCGCATGTAATTCACGATAGGTTAAGGTAATCGCCTCATCGCCCGGTTCATTGGGTTCGTACACAATGGCCGCTTGATCTGGAATGGTTTTTAAATGTCTATCTAGCGCGTTAGCGGTAATGTTCATTTGGCCGTCTTCAAACCATTTCACCGAATAATCGTCGAAACTCCAATCCAAGACTTTGGTAAATGGTTTAATCCAGTCGAATTCATTCGCAATCGAAGCCCAAAATTCTTCCGGTTTTTCTACACTTAGAGAATACGCCTCATGGTATTCTTGTAAATTGTTAATTCTCATTGTTTTTTTGGTCAAACTCTCCCGTCAAAGCAAAGTACCCAAATAGGGACATGCCAATGCTAATAAATGGAGCTAAAATAAACGTATAAATAATGGCCGGCACCAGATCGTTGCCGCCTTTTTCCCATAAGGGAAGCGCTTGAAAATACACTAAATATAATCCGGTCGACAAACCTAATATAATCCAAACAACCCCCAAAAGCCGCTTTAATCCATTTAACTGGAATGTTTTTTTGATTTTGACATCCTGCATATAGACTAAGCCAATAATCAAACAAACGGAAATCATGGCGATCGGGTAGTTTAAGCCCTCCAAATACGGTTTGGCGATGCTTGTATCGTTTGATGCGGTCGTCACTAAAAATGTGGCAATCGCCGGCATCAGACCACCAAAAATCCCATTTCCAATGTGATACGGAAATGACATGGAGGTGTATCTGATTTTAATCGGGAATAATTCCACTAAAAACGCGGCAATGGGGCCATAAGCCATACTGACAAAGCTGATTAAGCAGAAGATCAATCCGATCATTTGCCATTGGGAAGCCGGAGGAATATGAATTTTCGAACCTGTATCCGTGACGGTTTCAATGGTCCCGTCCGTAAAGGTTCGAACCGTATTTCCATGTTCGTAGGAAATCGATCCGGCAACTTCCGTTTTTTGTTTGGTATCTACCAAGTCGTACATCTTCGAAAAGATTGGTCGGTACAAAAATAGGGCGAGGGCCATGCCAACTAACATGATTCCTTTTCGACCTAATTTATCCGACAATGCGCCAAAAACCACAAATAAGGGGGTTCCCGCGAGTAAACCTATGACTAAAATCAGGTTTGTCTGCGTTTCTTCCAAATGGCAAATTTTCAATAAAAAAGTTTGCGCATAAAATTGGCCCGTATACCAAACCAAGCCTTGTCCCATCGTTGCCCCAAACAAAGCCAATAGAACAAATTTTAAGTTTAGTTTATTTCCAAATGATTCTTTTAGTGGATTTTTGGCCACATTTCCGCTCTTTTTGGCCTCTTCAAACAGAGGTGATTCCGACATGTTTTTACGGACGATAATGGATCCAATGACCATGACGATGGAGATGAGGAAGGGGATACGCCAACCGTACTGATCGAATTCATCTGCGGAAAGTAGGCTGCGTGTTAACATAATTACGCCCAACGAAATGATTAAACCGAGCGTTGCAGTCGTTTGAATCCAAGAGGTGTAAAATCCGCGGCGATTTTCAGGTGCGTGTTCTGCCACGTAAGTTGCCGCACCGCCATATTCGCCACCAAGCGCCAACCCTTGTAAAAGCCTTAAGATCAGAACTAAAATAGGCGCGAGTGCACCGATGCTCTGATACGAGGGAATTAATCCGATGGCAAACGTAGCGCCACCCATGAGCATCAGGGTCACCATAAAGGTGTATTTTCGGCCAATGACGTCTCCAATTTTGCCGAAAAACAGCGCGCCAAATGGTCGAACCACAAAGCCTGCCGCAAAGGTAGCTAGCGTATTTAAAAATGCTGCCGTTGGATTATCAGTTGGGAAAAATTTGGTCGACAAAACCGTCGCCAAACTACCAAATATGTAAAAGTCGTACCATTCAATCAACGTACCTACCGATGAGGCGCCGATGATGTAGCTTAATTTTTTATTCACAGGTTTAGAATTTTACCCCAATATATCGAAAAAAAATCTAAAATTTGCCTTTCAACTTATTCAAGATATGGCTGAATTTAAAGAGACGCAGCGTTTTACGCAATGGTGGTTGTGGCTAATATTACTATTTACTTGGGGGTCAATGTCCTACAGTTTTTTTACAGATAGTCCGAAGGATATGGGAGGTACTGTCGTTTTGGTCGTCTTGATGATCGGCTTACCGGTACTGTTTTTACAAATGCGTCTAATCACGCGAATCACGGATGAAGGAATCTATGTGCGATTCGTTCCCTTTCATTTTAAAGAGCAGTTCTATGCCTGGGATTCTTTGGAATCTGCACAGGTTCGGACGTATAGCGCACTGCGCGAATACGGCGGCTGGGGCATTAAATATGGTTTCAATGGCCAGGGCAAAGTATATAATGTTTCAGGAAATCAGGGACTTCAATTGGTTTTCAAATCGGGTGAGAAAATATTGATTGGCACGCAAAAGCCCGAAGAAATTCAAGCTGCGGTTCGACTGTAAATGATCAAGTTCTTGGGCAATTTTGTCGTTTAAAAACGTAAACGAATTGACAACCTACACTGCTTGGGTGAATGTCCTCGGCAGCGTCACCCGCATGCGAGGCGTACGCCGAAAGCGCATAATGCCAAAATAAAGCCGTATCTTGCGGCATCATTATGAGAATGCTTGTTATTTCCAGTTATTACTCATAAGCACACATTCTCATTTTTATATGACATTTCAAGAGTTACACCTCATTGAGCCAATTTTAAAGGCGCTCGGCGAGGAGGGTTATTCGAACCCAACACCCATTCAAGCGCAAGCTATTCCGATTGTATTAAAAGGTACCGACCTCCTGGGTTGCGCCCAAACAGGAACCGGAAAAACAGCCGCGTTTACGCTTCCCATTATTCAGTTGATGGATGCCAACCAAACATTTCAAAAGCCTAAAAAAATCCGTGCCTTAATCGTGACACCCACACGTGAACTTGCGATTCAAATCGGAGAAAGCTTTAAAGCCTATGCACGCCATACATCACTTAATTACACCGTTATCTTCGGTGGAGTAGGTCAAAGTCCACAAGTTTCCGCACTTCGTTCCGGCGTAGATGTGGTCATCGCGACCCCGGGTCGTTTGTTGGATTTAATGAATCAAAAACTTTTGTCGATCGCAAACGTCGAATATTTCGTCCTCGATGAGGCCGATCGGATGCTCGACATGGGCTTTATTCACGATGTGCGTAAATTATTGGCGGCATTACCACGACAAAGACAATCGTTGTTTTTCTCAGCGACCATGCCACCGGAAATCGTTCAATTAGCCGCGTCTATTTTGCGCAATCCGGCTGAAGTTTCGGTAACACCCGTTTCGTCTACCGTAGAAATCATTAACCAATCGGTGTATTTTGTGGATAAAAACAACAAAAATACCCTCTTGCTCGATATTTTAGAAGATATCAAAATCAAAACAGCTTTAGTCTTTACGCGGACCAAACATGGTGCAGATAAAGTGGTGAAAGTACTTTTGAAAGCGAGTATCAAAGCGGAAGCCATTCACGGAAATAAATCCCAAAATGCGCGCCAAACGGCTTTAAAAAACTTCACTGCACAAACGACACGTGTGTTGGTAGCCACGGATATCGCCGCGCGTGGTATTGATGTAGATGATTTGGAATATGTGATCAATTTTGAATTGCCCAATATTCCGGAGACCTACGTCCATCGGATCGGTCGGACAGGACGTGCTGGTGCGCGCGGTACTGCGATTTCATTTTGCGACATTGAAGAGAAAGCATATTTAAAAGACATCGAGAAGCTAATCGGCAAAAAAGTGCCCGTTGTGGAAGCACATCGTTACCCGATGAAAGTCTTAACTGTAGAGAAAAAGGCCAAACAAGGACCTCCAAACCGAGGTGGAAAACCTGCTGGACCTGGAGCCGCTGCAGCGAAACCGGCCGAAACTCCCCGTTCTTTCGACAAAGCAAAAGCTGGCCGTAAATGGTACGGCAAAAAGAATACGTATTAAGATGAAAAAAACACTTTTGGTCATTGCGGGTCCTACGGCTGTTGGCAAAACAGCTTTATGCGTCGAAATGGCCAAAAGTTTGAAAACTGAAATCATCTCGGCCGATTCCCGGCAATTTTACCAAGAACTACATATCGGAACCGCGAAACCCAGCCTCGTAGAGCAGGGTGGAGTCAAACACCATTTTATTGATTCTCATTCCATTCACGACTATTTCTCCCCAGGTGATTTTGAGCGTGAAGCCTTAAAAATACTATCAGATTTATTCGAAATACATGACGTGGTCATCCTTACAGGTGGATCTGGTTTGTATCTGAAGGCCTTAATGGAAGGTTTGGACGACATGCCCGATGTGGATTTAACCTTACGGGAGAATTTAATGCATGCCTTAGAAACGGATGGTTTGGAAACGCTTTTCAAGCAACTCAAGGAATTAGATCCTGAATATGCCGCGCAGGTGGATGCTCAGAATCCCCAACGGGTAGTTCGGGCTTTGGAGGTCTGTTTAACGACCGGGAAGACCTACACCTCCTTCCGAAACCAACAAAAATCTGATCGACCTTTCGAGATGATCAAAATTTGCCTCGACCGTCCACGGGAGGAATTATATGCCCGCATCGATTTGCGCATGGAGGGGATGTTGGCCGCCGGTTTAGTGCAAGAAGCCAAAGACTTTGAAGCATTTCAAGACCGTTACGCGTTAAAAACGCTGGGGTATAAAGAAGTTTATGGGTACTTTCGTGGCGAATACAATGAAGCCGAAATGGACCGTTTATTGAAACGCAATTCGCGCCATTATGCCAAAAAGCAACTCACTTGGTTTAGACATCAGGATGATTTTGAATTTGTGCATCCCGATCAGGCATTCGCCTACATTCAGGGTAAGCTTAAATAAGCTTCCAGACCTCCTGTGACATTTTGGGCTTGATACCCTTTGGCGGTTAAGAGCCGACAAGCGATTTGACTTTGTGTGCCGTTGTAGCAAATAACGGTGTATAAAACGGGCGGATTTAACTCTTGGATTCGAGTCAATAAATCGTCCAACGGAATGTGGATTCCCCCTAAATCAAAATCCGCTCGTTCTCTTGACGTTCGAATGTCCAAAAGAGAAAGAGCGGATAAATTTTCCTTGAAATCGTTCGCGGAAATGGATTGCATCTTAATAACCGGCCGCTTGCCATGCAAGCATACCACCTAATACATTACGTACATTGTTGAAGCCTTCGCCTTCTAAATATTCTTTGGCACGACCTGAACGTGCTCCTGAACGGCAATGGATGAGAATTTCTTGGTCTTTCCACGCTTCGATTTCGTCCAAACGATCCGGCAACTCACCTAATGGAATCAAGGTTGCCCCAATGTTGAATTCATCAAATTCGTATTCCTCGCGGACATCGATTAGGTTTAATTTTTCACCTTTGTCCATGCGGTCCTTCAGTTCTTCAATCGTAATATCCATGCTGTTATTGATTTTGATCTTCGCCACCCACAACCCACAGGTCGATCAGGTCGCCAGGTTTAACACTTGTTCCTTCGCAAGTGGCACATGATTGCTTGAAAACGGTTCCCGCAGGAAACGTCTCATTAGCTTCATAGACCACTTTGCCTACTTTTAAATTCATTCCTGCCAAAATAATGGTCACCTCGTCCATCGGTTTGCCCACAAAATCAGGCATTTCCATGTCGACATTTGCGATTCCGTTTCCGATATACAAATCGACCATCGTTCCTTTTGGAATGCTAGCGCCTGCTTCTATTTTTCGCCCCATTGCCTGAACTTCAATCACTTCTTTGACACGTGGATCATTCACCTCGTGTACGATTCCTTTACGAAGTCCAGCAATGAATAATTGTTGTTCGGCACTGCGTACGGATAAACCTACCAACGTAGGTAATTTAATCGTAGGAGGCGTTTCCGAATTAATGGTAATGTAAATTTTACGTCCCGACTTGACCAAGGCATTAGGCAATGGATATTGGGATAGAATCGTCAACGGAGGTTTGTCGGCCGTATACGTACAATCAGCTATCTCGTAAGTTAAATCGCTTGCATCGATCAGTTCCTCCATTTTATCGGCGGTAAGGCCTTTCAAATTGGGAACTTTGATTGTTTCGCCGTGGTGCGTACTCCAGGGCAAATACACAAAGAAAAAGCCAAAAAATAAAACCAAAAATAAGGAGCCCAATATCGCAATGTGCGTGAACAAATCTTTCTTGGTTTGTGTAGGTATTTGAGCCATAATTGGAAATACGAATTTGCTTGCAAGATAGGTAAAACAATAATGTAAGGCAAGCACTAGTCGTCAGTCGATAGTCGTCAGTCGCTAGTCGTCAGTTGCTAGTCGTCAGTCAGAAAGTTTAAGTCCTGCCTCTAATAGAAAATCCGAAGAAAAAGTATTCAGCTGCTTTCGCATAAATGATGATACTTTCCCTTCGGACTACTCTCTACTCTCTACTCTCTACTCTCTACTCTCTAATCTCTTCTCTCTTCTCTAGTATTTAAAAATCTTATCTCCCGCCATAACCTCTTGCGTCTTCTCATCAAACGTGACGCGTTGTCCCGTGCGATAAGCGGCATTCGACATGATGGTGGCGATGGAGTGCTGGTAACCTGCCTCGATCGGTGCGTTCGGTGTCTTGCGCGAACGAACACATTCCATCCAGTTTTTCACGTGGTTGAATGTTAAGATATCACCACCTGTGTCTGCATCTGTGGCTACTTTCGCACCTTCGATTTTCATCGTTGGCAATAAGTTAGCTTGCAAGCCCATGGCTTTCGCCTCGCGCTCACGCAAACCGCCGTTTGGTGAAATGGTATTCGTATCCAAGTTTAATTCACCCCCATTTGAGTAGTAAATTTCTTTGGTACCGCCAGCTCCATTCGAGAAGCGTGAAGTAAATTGTACTTGGAATCCTTTGCTTCCTTGACCGTAATCAAAGACAACGGTCATCGTATCTGCGTTCACACGCCCGTCATTCCATTGGTAAATTCCACCATTAGCAACGACCGAGTTTGGATGCTTCAATCCAGAGAACCAGTGAACCGTGTCGATTTGGTGCGACATCCACTGTCCTGGGATTCCCGATGAATATGGCCAAAACAAACGGTATTCTAAGTATTTACGCGGGTCAAATTTATCCGCCGGACGGTTCATTAAGAAACGCTTCCAGTCGATATCTGACTCTTTTAGGATGCTTGTCAATTCTGGGCGTCTCCAGCGACCTGGTTGGTTTACGTTCCACATTAACTCCACCATTTTGATATCACCAAATTTCCCTGATTTGATAAATTCGTCCGCTGCCCAATAGTTCTCTCCAGAACGGCGTTGTGAGCCAATCTGCACAACTTTGCCAGATTCTTTAACTGCTTTCAATACCGCACGGTTATCTTCCATCGTCTCCGCCAATGGCTTCTCCGTGTACGTATCACAACCCGCTTTCACAGCTTCAATCGTATGCAAGGCGTGTTGGAAATCCGCCGTTGAAATAAACACAGCATCTATTCCTTTGGCAGAATACAACTCCTCATTATTGCGATAGGTCTGAATGGTTCCACCCAATTCCTTCTCTAAAAATGCTTTTCCTTCATCCCGGCGACGATTCCATAAATCAGATAAAGCAACCATCTCAAAGTTCATTCCTTTGGCTAATGCTTTAAAAGGAGGTACGTGCGATGCACGGTGACGATCTGAAAAACCGACACACGCGACGCGAACACGATCATTCGCGCCAATAATCTTACTATATGATTTGGCACTGAACGCTAGCGTCCCAAGCGTTGCCAAAGCACCTTTTTGAATAAACGATCTTCTTTCCATGGTAAGGTTTAGTTAATTTCTCTGATTTTGATGTTTTTGTAAAACACGGAATCCCCGTGCTCTTGAAATAAGATAGGTCCTTTGTCCTGCATGCCAAAACCATCCCATTTGGCATGTTTGCTATGCGCGACAAGTACCTTGAAAATGTTGCTTTTGCGCTCGTATTCCAATACCTTAAATCCGTTCAACCAATGCTGAACAATGTTGTTTGGATACACGATAATACGTCCTTGATTCCATTCGCCTATTTTCCGACGGAAACGCGGATCTAATTTGTACGACGGAATGATATCATATAAACTCGCCAAGGTGCGATTTCCCACTGTACCTAATTTAGCATCCGGGTGTTTGGCATCGTCCAATACCTGGTATTCTAAACCAATGGCCGACATCCCCGAATCGTAAGTTTCATTCACAAAGTATTTCACACCTGAATTAGCGCCTTCAGTTAGTTTGAAATCAAATGTCATTTCAAAACTTCCGAATTGCTCATTCGTCAAAATGTCACCGCCATTGCCTGACTCTTTTCCGCCTGATGAATTTACGTGCAATGTACCATCTTCAACCGTCCAAACCGTTGGCGGAGCAGTCGTTTTAAATGCCGAACGGAAACCGGTTAAGTCTTTTCCATTAAACAATAATTTGAAGCCTTCTGCTTTTTCTTGCTCAGATAAGTTGTTTAACATGTAGTTCTCAACAACCGTTTTTCCATCTATCGGACGTGGTTGCATATCTTTTCCTGTTTGAATGCGGATGTTCTTCCACATGACCTGCATACCCGGTTTCATCTCGCCATAAATCGCGTGTACTTGGAATGCAATGAATCCTTTCGCTGTCATGTCATCTACTAAATAGGTGACAGGAACATCATTGATCCACGTACGAATGGTGTTGCCTATCGCTTCAATGCGGTAGTGATTCCACACATCACCTAATTTGAATGCTTTTTTCGCCTCTTGTTTTAACTCGTTTTGAGACAACCAACCCCGACGCGATTCGTCGTAGATACCCCCTGACCAACCGCGGGTGGAAGGGTCAATCTCCGCTTGGTAACCATGTACGACACCATTGTTGTATGTCGGGATAGATAAACTACGGAATTGAATGCCGGAGTTCATTTTGTTGTCTACTTTTACGTCTACTTCTAAAATAAAATCTCCATATTCTTGTTCGGTCGCCATGAATGAGTTGCCCGTTCCTGGTACGGTTGTCCCCACCATAACCCCGTCTTTAACCTCGTAAATAGCCTTTCCGCCTAATTGTTTGAAACCTTTGAAGGTTTTCCCGTCGAATAAATTCGTCCACTTTTGGGCGTTGGATTGTAAGGAAATACACAAGAGCATGGCGCTCAAGGCATAAAGTAATTGTTTTTTCATAGTTCTAGTTTAATGTATCCTAAAGGAAGACTAACCCTGAAATTTACTCAATTATCTTGAAATTATTCAGTTAGTTTGTAGGGCTTTATCAGGTTAAAAAAATACTGAATCCGCAATAGGCGCGATTTCCCGCTAATCTATTACTTTTGTAGATTAATTTTTGAGACTGATGCAAAAACAAACGAAAGCGATTCGAATTCAAGCCGATCGATCACATAATCGCGAGCACTCTGTGCCACTATACCTAACTTCCTCTTTTACCTTTGAAGATGCCGAAGAAGGCCGCGCGATTTTTGCCGAAGAAAAAGCGGGAAACATCTACTCTAGATACATGAATCCCAATGTGGATGAGTTTGTGGAGAAAATGGTGATGTTGGAAAACGCAGAAGATGGATTAGCCTTTTCAACCGGCATGGCAGCGATTTTTGCCTCGATGGCCGGTTTGTTGAAAGCAGGAGATCACATTGTTGCATCCAACGCCTTATTCGGTTCATGCATCCAAATTTTAACCAAAATTACCGCCAAATGGGGAATTGAATGCACATTTGTGCCGGGCGCTGATATCGCAGCTTGGGAAAAAGCCATCAAGCCCAACACCAAATTTTTGTTTTGCGAGTCGCCTTCTAATCCAGGATTGGAGTTAATAGATTTGCCCGCTCTTGCGGCATTGAGAAAAGGCCGCGATATTATTTTAGCGGTTGATAACTGTTTTGCTACCCCGATTTTACAAACGCCGCTGGACTTAGGTGCTGATTTGGTTATTCACTCGGCAACGAAATACATCGACGGTCAAGGCCGTGTTTTAGGTGGTGTTATTTGTGGCAAGAAAGTGTATATGGACGAAATTCGATTCTTTGCACGTCACACTGGCCCTTCATTATCGCCATTTAATGCGTGGATACTTTCAAAAAGTTTAGAGTTATTGGATCTTCGTATGCAAAAACATTCCGAAAACGCGCAAGCTTTAGCTGAAGCGTTGGACGGTCACGCAGCGTTGCATGCTGTAAAATACCCCTTTTTGAAGTCACACCCCCAATATGAATTGGCGAAGCGCCAAATGAAATACGGAGGAGGAATCTTAACGCTTGATATCAAAGGTGGCTTCGACAAAGTAGTCGCTTTCAGTAAGCACCTGAAGATTGCTTCGATTTCACCTAATTTGGGTGATTCACGTACGATCATGACGCATCCAGCTTCTACGACGCATGCTAAAATTGCGCCGGAAGAAAAAGTGGCTTTGGGTATTACCGAAGGTTTAGTCCGTGTGGCCGTTGGCCTCGAATCAATCGAAGACTTAAAAGCTGATTTCTTGCAAGCTCTTAACGCAATTAAGTAATGTTTATCGCGCTCCTCATATGCCTCGTTTTATTGACTGTCAATGTCATCATCGGCGTATATGTAGAGCGTAAGCTTTCTGCATTTATGCAGGATCGTTTAGGTCCCATGGAAGTGGGTAAATGGGGTTTATTGCAAGTTTTTGCCGATTTATTGAAGTTGATTCAAAAGGAGGATATCGTTCCTGCGTCCGCGCAAAGACGTTTATTTTTGCTCGCTCCTTGGATTATCTTTTTATCTATTTTTGGTGCGTTTTCTGTCGTTCCCCTCAGTTCTGGCATTTGGTTACAAGGTAGCCAAACGGAAATGGGCGTCATGTTATTTATGGGCATTGTTTCGTTGGACACCCTCGGAATTTTGTTGGCCGGGTGGACCTCAAACAACAAATATTCGCTCTTAGGGGCCATTCGTTCCGCGGCTCAGTTAGTATCATTTGAGATCCCATTGGGGCTCACGATTCTTTGCGTGGTGATGGTTTCGGGGAGTTTGAATTTGCAGGAGATTGCGGGCCAACAAGGCATATTTTCGAACGAGGTGCAGTATTTATTTGGCATTAAATCGCTCGGAATTGAGGTGCAAGGAATAGGTGGGATTATTGCATGGAACGTCGTTCGGATGCCATTCTTCATTCTTTTATTTGTGATTTATTTCATTGCCTCTCTTGCTGAGGCCAATCGCGC